>NZ_BJXB01000009.1 GCF_007990775.1 Deinococcus cellulosilyticus NBRC 106333 = KACC 11606
GGAGTGCAGTAAACCCGAAAGCCATGACCAGACCACTCCCCCTGACCCTCCTGGCTGTTTCCCTCACCACAGGTGCTTTCGCCCATGGGGCCCACCTGGAAATCCAATCCATCCAGGTCTTGCCCACCAACAAAACCAGCGGGTTTTTGAAAGTGCAAGTCAAAAACTTTGAAAACGTCACCAACACCCTGCAGGCGTTTGCCTCCAGTGGGGTGAAATTCACCCTGGAGAAAAAAGTCGGCGGGGTGTACCAGAAAACCAAAAGCTGGCCGGTGAAGCCTGGCATCCAGCGGCTCGACAAAAACACCCAGTACCGGGTCCGTTATCAGGGCACCTTCCAGAAGACCAGCAAAGGCATCCCCATCACGGTGCTGGGCAGCGGCATGGTCGCCACAGTGGTGGTGAAATGACCGACGTGCTGGTCATCGGCGGGGGGCAGGCGGGACTGGCCACCAGTTACCACCTCAAACAGCAGGGCATCCGTCACCTGGTGTTGGACGCAGGGAGGCACACAGGGGACAGTTGGCGGGAGCGGTACGATTCACTCAAACTCTTCACCCCCACCCAGCACAGCTTGCTGCCCGCCCTGTCGTTTCCAGCCAGGCGGGACCATCACCCCACCAAAGATGAGGTGGCCAACTACCTGCAGGCGTATCGGGAGGTGCACGGACTTCCCGTCAAACACGGTGCCCGGGTGGTGGAGTGCCGCTCTGAAGGGGCAAGTTTCAAGGTCAGGACCGAAGTTGGGGAAACCTTCACCTCCCAGGCAGTGGTGGTGGCCACCGGACCGTTCCAGAAACCCTTCACCCCCCACCTCAGTCAGGAACTGAGCCCTGGCGTCTTGCAACTGCACTCCAGTGGTTACCAAAACCCCTCTTCGGTCACTGGAAAGCGGGTGCTGGTGGTGGGTGGAGGAAACTCCGGGTTTCAGATTGCCGAGGAACTCTCTGAAGACCATCAGGTGACGGTGGCCATCGGCAAGAAACCGTCTTTTGTGCCTCAACGCATCCTGGGCCGTGATGTGTTTGACTGGCTGGATGTGCTGGGGTTCATGGACAAACCTCCCCACTCCCTGATTGGGCGGATTTTGCAGCAAAGGGACCCGGTGATCGGATCAACAGTCCCCCAGTTGGTCAGGGAGGGGAAACTTGCCGTCACTTCACGCATCGTGGGGGTTCAGGGGGGCCTGCCGGTGAACCAGGAAGGTCAGACCCTGCAGGTGGACACGGTGTTGTGGGCCACGGGCTTCCGGCCCGATTACAGCTGGCTTTCCACCCCGGTGGTCCGTCAGGACGGCCAGGTGCTGCACCGTGAGGGCGTCACCCCGCACCGGGGGCTGTACTTTGTGGGACTGTCCTGGCAGCGCTCCCGGAGGAGTGCGCTCATTGGTGGGGTGGGCCGTGATGCCCTGTTGATTGCGCAGCACCTGAAAGAGCACCTCAAGAAACACCTGACGCCATCCGGTGCTGTTTGACCATCAGGGCACCCTCCATTCCCAACCGCCAAGGTGAAACATGCCAGACCTGCCCAAAGTGTTGGTGATCGAAGATGAAAAAGACACCGCCCGCTTCATCGAACTTGAACTGCAAGCCGAAGGCTACCACACCCACATTGCCCTGGATGGCCTCACCGGCCTCGCCCACTTTCGGGAGCATCAACCCGACCTGGTGATCCTTGACCTGATGCTTCCTGTGCTTGGAGGCCTGGACGTCACCCGCCGCATCCGCAAAACCAGCAACACCCCCATCCTGGTGCTCAGTGCAAAAGATGCCTTGCAAGACAAAATTGACAGCCTGGATGCTGGTGCGAACGACCACCTCAGCAAACCTTTCTCCATCGAAGAGTTGCTGGCACGGGTGCGCGCCCATCTGCGCCGGACGAACCCCACTTTGAATGGAGAGCTGCGCATTGCTGACCTGGTCATCGATTTGCACGGCCGGGAGGTTTTCAGGGCAGGGCGTCGGATTGAATTGACCAGCAAGGAATTTGAACTCCTTGAATTCCTCAGCCGTCACCCGGCACGGGTGCTCTCGCGGTATGAACTGGAAGAACAACTTTGGCCAGGGTACGTCGGTGGCAGCAACGTGGTGGATGTGTCCATCGGGTGCTTGCGGCGCAAACTGGAAAGGGAGGGAGAACGCCGCCTGATCCACACCATCCGCAGCGTTGGCTATGTCCTGCGTGATGACCGTTGAAAGGCCCTCCTGGGGTTCTGCTGGACGGCCCAGGAAACACACCCATTCCCACAGGGACTTTCTCTCCACCCGCATTCGACCCTGACAGCAAGTTTTTGCTTCGCCACCCTTGAGGTGCTGACCTTGCAGCGGTAGACCTGCAAGGTGGGGTGACCGTGGCGCAGCGTGGTGGGGTGACGGGATGTGCTCCCGGGTGTCCAGGGTCTTGCAACGCTTCTGTAGGGGGGTGTCCCCGTCAAATGGTGGGCAAAGTAGCCCTGGGCGTTCCGTATGTCTGGGTGGAACAAATCTCCCAGGAGGCCGTCGCCACCGGTGGCTGGATGGGATCGCCCGCACCTTTTTGGGCCTGGAGCTGGAGCCCTTGAGAGGAGGTGGTGGCCCTGGGCAGGGCCACTGACGTCCAGCAGGGCCGTGCCTCTGAAATCAACAACGATCTGATTGCCTTGCACGGTTGACAGGAACGAAGCTTCACCCTGCAGGGAAAGGGTTTGCTTTTGACTCAACCAACCCCCATTCGTGTCTGTCCTGGCTTTCCAGGCACACGTTCCCAGGGGTGACATGGGTCGATGAGGCCCACCCTGTTGGTGGCCCGCAGATGGTGTGCTATGAGGGTGTTGGTCGGATGGGCGAGCAGCGAGGGTGGCAGCAACTGGAGAGGCGGCATGTGGGCATGATCTTTGAAAATCGGCTGAACCCTCAGGTCTTGCTGCTGGTTGCGGAACGCAAGTCAACGCAGCTCCGGGTGAGGCTCAAGTCCCTGTGCTGAAGACCGCCAGCAGCACAGCCGCGTTTGCGCTGGGCGGGATGTCATGAGTGGGGGCAGGGTTCAGCCTGACAAGGGCTGTAGGGTGGGGCAGGTCGGGTGAGGGGCGTGCCCTCGATTCACATTGTACCCAAATCGACTTGTTACATGAATGAATGTTCATATATTATGGGGTCATGACCGAAGCCCGAAAGAACACCCTCACCTACTTCGTCGACGAAATGGACTGCGCAAGCTGCGTCAAAAAAGTCGAAGCCGCCACCGCCCGGCTCCCCGGCGCACAGGTGAAACGCACCAACTTCACCACCCAGATCCTGGAAGTCGAACTCGACGAACAGCAGACCCCCCGAAAGACCCTCGAACAAAACCTGCAATCCCTCGGCTACAAACCCAACCTCAGGGAAGAAAACGGCCAGGCCCCCCACAACCACGCCGGCCACGAAGCCGGACACAGCCACACCCATGAGCACGAAAGTGGCCCCTGGTACAACACTGGACAGGGCAAACTGGTGTGGCAAACCGGCCTCCTCTTGCTGATCGCCTACGGACTGGGTTTCCTCTACCCCCAGTACGCTGGCGGGTTTTACATCCTGGCCACGGTGCTCGGGGTGTGGCCCCTGATCAAAAAAGCCTATGCCTCTGCACGCCTCGGGGACCCCTTCAGCATCAACATGCTCGTCAGTGTGGCCTCCATCGGAGCCCTGCTGATTGGAGAAGCCGCTGAAGCCGCCGTGGTGGTGTTCTTCTTCGCCATTGGAGAGCTCCTGGAAGGGGTGGCCGCTGGCCGGGCCAGAAGCAGCATCAAAGCCCTCGCGGCACTGGCCCCCAAGACCGCAACCCTGATGGAAAACGGGGTGCCCAGGGACATTCCTGCTGAAGCTCTGCAGGTCGGACAGACGGTCAGGGTGGCCCCAGGAGGAAGGATCCCTGCAGACGGCACAATCCTTGAAGGCCAGAGCAGCATCGATGACTCGCCGGTGACCGGAGAGAGCGTGCCGGTGAACAAAGGACCTGGAAGCACCGTGTTTGCTGGCTCCATCAACACCGAAAACGTGATCACACTAAAGGTGGAGAAAGCCGCAAAGGACAACACCATCGCCCGCATCATCAAAATGGTCGAGGAAGCCGAAGAAAGCAAAGCCCCCACCTCCCGCTTCATTGACCGCTTCAGCCGCAAGTACACCCCCTTTGTGGTGCTGGCCAGCCTGCTCACCGTGCTGGTCCCCCCCCTGCTGTTCGGGGGCCAGTGGACGGAGTGGCTCTACAAGGGGATTTCGCTGCTCCTCATTGGTTGCCCCTGCGCCCTGGTGCTCTCCACCCCCGCAGCCATCACCTCCGGGATTGCCAGTGGGGCCAGACGGGGCCTCCTCATCAAAGGCGGAGCAGCCCTGGAAAGCCTGGGCACCCTGAAAACCATTGCCTTTGACAAGACCGGCACCCTCACCGAAAACAAACCCCGGGTCACGGATGTGGTCACCCTGGAAGGCACCGAAACACAGGCCCTCGAGATCGCTGCTGCTGTGGAATCCGGGTCCCACCACCCGCTCGCCAAAGCCATTGTGGAGAAAGCTGGAACGGCCAGCCTTCCACCCGTCACCGAAGCAAAAGCCCTCTCTGGAAAAGGGGTGAGTGCCGTGATTCAGGGGGTCACCCACCTGGTGGCTTCCCCCAAACATGCCCAGACCCTCACCGACCTCTCAAAACACCAGCACACCATTGAGGGGCTTGAGCAACAAGGAAAAACCGTGGTGGTGGTCCTGAAGGACACCACGGCGCTGGCGCTGATCGCCATCCGTGACGAAGCCAGAAAAGACGCCAAAGAGGCCATCTCTGAACTGAAAGACCTCGGGGTGGGTGCCGTGATGCTCACCGGGGACAACCGAAGGACCGGACAGGCCATTGCCAGTTCACTGGGCATGGACGTGCAGGCTGAGCTCCTCCCGGAAGACAAACTCCGCATCATCCGGGACATGAAAGCGAGAGGCGGCATCGGAATGGTCGGGGACGGCATCAACGACGCTCCAGCCCTCGCAGAATCCACCGTGGGCATCGCCATGGGGGGCGGCACCGACGTGGCCCTGGAAACCGCAGATGCAGCCCTGCTGCGGAGCAACGCCAGAGACGTTCCAGCCCTGATCCGCCTGTCCAGAAGAACCATGGGGAACATCAAACAAAACATCATCTTCGCCCTGGGCCTCAAACTCATCTTCCTGGTGACCACCCTACTGGGTTACACCAGCCTGTGGATGGCCATCCTGGCCGACACTGGAGCCACCATGATCGTCACCGCCAACGCCCTGAGGCTCCTCAGGAAATGACACCAGAAGGCACACGTGAAGGCCACCCCTGCAACCTGTTGTGGTGGCCTTCACCGTTCACCCGATCCAGCTCAGGGGCATCCCGTCCACAGGCACATGATGAGCCATGATCGTCCATCAGGCAACCTGGTTCCCCTGGAGGGTTGCTGAACCAGAGGTGCAGATCACCGCATTTTGGAGCAGGAATGCTGTTCAACCTGGTGTGCTTGCGGGATTGACACCCTTCAGGCACGACCGTTCAAAAGGGATGCAGGTGTGAGGTGAGATGGAAGATCATCATGAGCAGCACAGTTTTGTGCCCTGACCAAGCACCTTTGGATGGATTCGGTCCAACGCACAGGAAGAAGGGGTGACCTGGGGTTGTCCCGCTGACCAGATGATATGGGCACCTTGTGGAACGGTTTCAGGGCCTTTTTGGACAGGCGACCAGCGATGGCTGCAGCCTGTCTTTCACGGAATGAAACGGGGTTCAGTGGATTCACTTCAAGGTTTTTCAACCCTGTCTGGAAGGCCCCTGTCCCCTGAATTGCACCGCTGCCTTTGGGGGTTCTCCATCACATCAACCAGGGGGGTGCCATGTTGAAGTGGAACCCACAGGATCACCCACCACCAACGATCAGCGAGACCTTTTCAGGGCGTTGGTGAACCGCGGCATCCCCATGTCCGGCCTTCAGGCGTCTTGCTGGATGCTTTATACTTTGCAATGTGCCCATGGATGCCCCGGTGCTTTTGTTTGTTGCAGATCCTGCTGGGGACCAGCGGGGGGACGGAGGGTACCTGTTGCCTGGCACCCTTTCAAACCTTGAAGTGGCCAGTTTGGATTTGCGTTCTTTTGCCGTGCGCAACGAGGGGGGAAACCTCAAGCTGGAAGTCGGCATGGCTGCCCTGGAAAACCCCCTCAGGGCCCCAGTTGGATTTTCAGTTGCCGTGCTGGATGTGTTCATCAAAACCGCTCCTGGAGGGGATGAGCGTCTCGCCGACACGGGGTTCGTGACCCCCAGCAACCAGGGGTGGCAGCACCACCTGTCCATTTCCCCTTTGAAATCCACATTCCAAAAGTGGGACCCCTCGGGTGGGGTCGAGGTGCAAGAAGGTGCTTTTCAGGTGCAGACCCAGGGCACCACCGTGCACATCTCCACCTCCCTCCCAGCAGGCCAATACCAGTACTGGGTGATGGTCAGCGTCTTCGATCCGCTCACCCCGACGGGGGTGGAGGCACCCAGCCTGGGCGGCAACCCCAGTCACCTGCGCAGTTCGTTGCAAAATGCTCCTGTGCCAGTGGATGTGCTGCTGGCAGGTGAACAACAACCGGTGTACCGTGAGGGCACCCTCCCTGCGGTGGGAAGGTTCCGGGATGGTCGCCCCTGGTGGTTGTTGCTGCTGGGGGGGATCGGGATGGCGGGTGCCTTTTGGGCCACATTGCAATTGTGGCGGCGGGAAAATCGGTGACGGAGTCCCCGGAGAGGTCGCTCCGACCAGGGGTGCTTCGGGAGAGTCTCCTGGAGGCCATGGACATTTTTCGAGGGCTGTCCATTGTGGAAGTGGTGTGCCATCACCTGCTGTTGATCGTTCTGAACCGCACCTTGCATTTCGCGGTGCCTGTTTTTCCGTGCATGACTGCAGATGACTTCACCCAGGCTGCAGTCATGAAGCCTTTCAATGCCAGGCGTTTTCACAGGGGAGGTTTCAAAAAGAGCCTGATGCCACATGTGATCTGGACACTGCTTTATGGGGAAAAGATTCATGCGGTTGGTGGTGACCTGCTGGACTGGGAACGCTGGCTGTTCTGGCTGCAGTGACGCAAAAGACATGCCCACCTGTACTTTCTGATGGTTGCCCTGCGTTCTGTGCCCTTTTTCCCATGGTTGTTCCGCTCTGGAAACGCCAACAGCGGCATTTCTGGTGGGTGACCTGGATGGCTTTTGCCACACAGGCCGGGGTGTATTTGCTCAACAAGGAAAGCGCTCTGGTGGACTTCCGGTTTCCAGCGACCCTGGTGTGGTGGCACCTGCCTGCCCGGGCACTGGGAATGTATGTCGGCAGCCACGACCAAGGGTTTGAATGGGTGCGGCGCAACCACCGCCTTTCCATTTGTGTGTTGGCGGCGGTGGAGTTTGACCTGCCCCCGGGGGGTCAACAGCATGCTGGGTCTTCCTGTGAACAATGGTGAGTGCCATGCAGCACACTGGCGGTTCACCACCTTTGCCTTGATGCGCTTCGGCCTGGCCCACAGTTTCTCCAGGGGGCCAGTCGGATTCCGGAAACCCATGGCTTTCTGGGCAAGCACAGCCTGCACGTTTGCCTGGTGCATCCATGGGTGCTCGATGTGCTCAAACGGTTTTCAACCGGGTTGTTTTTGCTTTTTGTTGGGGTGTGTGGCAATCTCTTTGCTGTTCCCCTGGGGATGGCCCATGGGTTGCGCAACTCCAGGTGGTCGGTGTGGTTGTTTGGGAGGGGACGGCAGCATCCGCCCACTGAGGCATGGGGGGCAAGAAAGGTGCTTGTGCGTTGGCACGCTGGGTGAGGAGGCAGACGCCTCTGAGACAGACTGCATCACCCCATGGTGTGGGGCTCAAAATGTCAAGTTGGGCAGGGGTTCCACAACGCCAGCACCCCTCCCGGCAGCGTCCGTTTCCCAGCAAAATTCTTGCACCTCTCTGGTCGTGCTCCGGTGTGGAACCCAGTGCAGTGCACCTTTGTTGCCTGTGGGGTGGGTTATACTGGGGCTTAATGATTGAGACGTCTCAAGAAGATGTGTGTGAAGTGTCGTGTGTGCATCCGGAGGCGGTGCAGGCCGCCCGGAAAGCCCAACCTGCAGATGCCTGTGTGGAGGTGGCCAGTGGACTGTTGAAAGCGGTGGCTGACCCCACCCGCCTGAAAATTCTCTCGGCCCTGTCCACCACAGAGCTTTGCGTGTGTGACCTGGCGGTGGTGGTGGGGATCAGTGAGTCGAACGCCAGCCATCAACTCAGGCTGCTGAGGACCGCGAGGTTGGTGCGTTACCGCAAAGAAGGCCGGGTCGCGTACTACTGCCTGACCGACCACCATGTGAAGGAACTGCTGGGGAGTGCATTGGAACACGCCATGGAGTGAAACACCCACCGCTGACCTCCAAAGGTGTTTTCGCGTAAGATGGTCAAATGCAAAAACCTGTACATCCTTTCAGACATTCCTTTCGGGTGGCTTCTGCCCCCATTCAACTTCCTCCTGGTCATCCGCTCCCATGTTCAGATTTGTTCAGCAGGGCAGCATGCTGAGCAAAGAGTTCGGCTTTGCTTTTCTGGTGACCCTGATCTGCCTTGCCGGGGCTTTTGTTTACGGCCTGCAGACCGGAGGCATGGGCACCGCAGGCTCCTTTTTGCTGATCGCCGTGATTCTGGGTGTGATGGAAGTGTCCCTCAGTTTCGACAACGCCGTGGTCAACGCCAGTGTGCTCCGAAACATGAGCGAAGTGTGGCAACGCCGCTTCCTCACCTGGGGGATTTTGATTGCGGTGTTCGGGATGCGTTTCGTGTTCCCCATTTTGATTGTGGCGGTGGTCGCCAACCTGGGGTTCATCGAAGTGGCCCGGCTGGCCTTCAGTGACCCTGAAGCGTACGCCCGTCACCTCACCCAGGCAGAAGTGCCCATCTCGGCGTTCGGGGGCACCTTCCTGCTGCTGGTGTTTTTGAAGTACCTGATGGACCCCGAGAAAGAAATTCACTGGTTGACCTTCATTGAGCGTCCGCTGGCCAAAATTGGCCGTCTGGACACCATTCAGGTGTTCCTCACCGGTGTGCTGCTGCTGGTTCTGGTGAACTATACGGTGGCAGGGGAAGAAAAACTCACTGCCCTGATTGCAGGTGTGGTGGGCATCCTGACTTACATCTTCATTGATGCCCTCGGGGGCCTGTTTGATGCCGATGACATGGCGGCCAAAGCAGGCGCAGCAGGCCTCACTGCCTTCATTTACCTGGAGGTGCTGGACGCCAGTTTCTCGCTGGACGGGGTGATCGGGGCGTTCGCCATCACCCGCGAAGTGGTGGTGATTGCCGCAGGCTTGTGCATCGGTGCAGTTTTTGTGCGTTCCCTCACCCTGATGCTGGTGAAAAAAGGCACCCTGCAGCAGTACGTGTTCCTGGAGCATGGGGCACACTACGGAATTGGCGCTCTGGCCATCATCATGCTGCTGGGGATGAACGAAAACATCCACATCCCTGAACTGGTCACCGGCCTGATCGGGGTGGGTTTCATTGTGGCCTCGGTCCTGTGGTCTGTGCGGCACCCTCCCAGGTGAAAGCACCCTCACTTGAAACCCCTGGAAGCCTTCCAGGGGTTTTTTATGCAGGGTTCCCCTTCAGCAGGGGGTGTCAGGACCACAGGATGGCCCCAGAAATCACGGGTTGTCCTGCTGGTGATGCATGCCAGGCGTGGCATCCTGGGGGGATGTGGGCACCTCACCTCCCTGTTGTTTCAGCAGTCGGGTCAACTCCTCAATTTCGTTTTGTTGGGCCTGGATGATTTTTTGTGCAAGGTTGCGCACCACAGGCAGTCGAGCGGTGCTCACTGCAGCCTGGGCCATTTTCACCCCCCCCTGGTGGTGTCGGATCATCAAGCCCAGAAACTTGTTCTGGGCGTCGTTCAGGGGCAGGGTGCTGAGCGACTTCACGTCTTCTGGGGTGGCCATCCCCATGTGTGAGGGGTCCATGGGTTCACCTGTGACAGGCTGACCATACTGGTGCAGCCACCCCATCATCTGGCCCACCTGGTTGGTTTGCCCGGATTGGATGTCGAAGCTGATGGCTTTCAGGGTGATCTGGAGGGGGGAGCGTTGGTTGAGTGCGGTGAGGCGCTCATGAAGTCGAATGGCCATGTCAACTGCCTGGTTGTGGTGGGCGATCATGCCTTGCAGAAAACCGATGTCTTGCTGGTTCGGTTGTGGGCTGCGGAAGGCCAGCAGCCCCAGCATGAAACCACAGAGCACCCACAGCAATGGAAAGAGAACTTTGCGTGGGTTGTTCATTGCACCCCGCTGTAGGCACCGGAGCAGGGGGCTCCAGGCTCAGGGGCGTCTGGACTCTGGGCGTAGGTGCGGATGAATTCAACCAGTCGCACATCCGACACCGAATCCAGTTTCAGTTGTTTGCCCCAGGCCGAGACCACCACTTTGCTCTTCAGGTCCGGGTAAGGGGACATCAGCACGTGACTGTTGCCTTTCATGGCATCTGCCAAGGTGTTGATCTCTTCGGCACTCAGGTCCGGCTGGTGGGTGATCCACACCGCCCCGTGTTCCATCGAGTGCACCCCGTACTCGTTGTAAATGGGGGACTGGTAGATGCCGCAGTTCTGCCAGGTGGGGTTGTGCTCGCCGCCTGCGGGTGGGGTTTGTTTGTATTCCAGTTTGCCTTCTTTGTGGCCCGCTGCCACGGTGAAGGTTTCGACCCCTTCGATGCTGCTGGTTTTGGTGTTGCAACTGGCGAGCAGGGTCAGGCCGATCAAGAGGGGGATCATCTGGGGTGCTTTCATCTCCGGTTCATTTTACATGAACACCTGTGAGGACCTTCAGGCTTTGTGGTTTCAGGTCAGGGCAGTGCGGGGTGCTGAAACCTGTAATATTCTGCAGTTCCCCTGTTGCCCTGGCCAGCAGTTGGACCTCAAAGTTCCAGATGTGCGTCATCTGAAGTCATGCCTGATTGCTTTCGACACCACCTTGATATCTGTACATTTGTTCATATATCATGGATGGGCACCACCCCAAGGAGCCCACCATGAAAAATGCCCCCGGCCCCCGAGGACTCCCCATCTTCGGAAACCTGCTTGATTTTGCCAGAACCCCCTGAACTTCCTGGACGAAACCACAAAGCGGTACGGCTGCGGGGTGAAGGTCCGCATCGAAGCTGAACGGGACACCTACATCATCACCCACCCCCAGCACGTCGAAGAAGTCCTCCAAAACACCGGACGCACCTTCCAGAAAGGCTACCAGCGCCACCCCATCATGCGCATGGTGCTCGGCAACGGCCTGGTGGCCAGCGAAGGGGAGTTCTGGTTGCGTCAACGCCGCCTCGCCCAGCCCCTCTTCCACCGCCAGCACATCCACCGTTATGCCCAGACCATGGTGGACTTCACCACCCGCACCCTGAAAACCTGGCCAGACCACGGAGAGGTCCCCCTCACCGAAACCCTCCACAACCTCACCATGGAAATCATCACCCAGACGGTGTTCAGCGTCGACCTCAACCAGGGTACCCCACACAACGTGGGAACATCCATCACGCAGATGATGGACTTCTACCAGCAGCAAATGACCAGCCCGGTGCGCTTCTTGATGGAACGCTTCCCGCTTCCCCTCCCCATCCCTGGAGAAAAGCACCTCGTGCGGGCCGTCCGGGACGTTGAAGAAGTGATTCTTGCCTTGATTGAACTGCGTCGCCAAAGCCCTGAAAACCACCACGACCTCCTGTCCCTGTTCCTGCAAGCCCGGGACGATGACGGACAGGGCATGACCGACACCCAACTCCGGGATGAACTCATCACCCTGTTCCTCGCCGGACATGAAACCACAGCCAACAGCCTCTTGTGGACCCTGTGCCTGCTCAGCACCCACCCAGACATTGAAGCACAACTGCAAGACGAACTTCGCACGGTCCTGAATGGCCGCACACCCGGTGCTGACGATTACCCCAGCCTCACCTTCACCCAGCAGGTGGTCCGTGAAAGCCTGCGCCTGTACCCCCCGGTGTGGTGGATGTCCCGCGAACCCCTCACCGACTGGGTGTGTGATGACCTGCTGATTCCAGCAGGCTCCGAAGTGGGCATCAGCCCCTGGGTGATGCACCGGGACCCCCAATTCTACCCGGACCCCCAACAATTCCGGCCCCACCGCTGGACGTTCGAATTCCAGCAGGCCCTGCCCCGCCACGCCTACTTTCCTTTTGGGGGCGGACCCCGATTGTGCATCGGCAACAACTTTGCCCTGATGGAAATGGCCCTGGTGCTGGCCACCTTGCTGCAGCACTTTCATGTCCATGTGCATGGGGCACAAACCGTCCTGCCGGACCCTTCGTTGACGTTGCGTCCCCAAGCCCCCCTCAGGGCCCAGGTGGTTCGCCGCACCCCGGTGGCCTGACACACCAACCAACGGGCTTGCTGCATTTCTCCAGCAAGCCCGTTGGTTGCCACCGCACCTTCACAAGGCCCCATCCCCCGGTCTGGAGGTCAGGTTCAGACCCTTGCACCCAGCGAGGTGAGGCTTGTGGCTGGAAGGACTTTTGAAACCCATCCTGCATCCTTCTGGATGACTGGTCTGTCACGGAATCCCCTCAGAGGGCTTGGCTCACCCTTGAGGGACCGGGAACTGCAGTTGTCTGCACTTTGGCCCCGGCCTGATCCGAAACGTCCTCTTTCTCATGGGCAGGATCTCAGAGGGGGACGTTTGCTGGTGGGTCACCTGGGGTTTTTTCCTGGTTCCCTGTGCCCGTGGGGCGATGTTCAGCAGGTGCTGCTGGGAACCCGGGTGAGGGCCGGAGGTTCAGGTGCCGAAGTGCTTGCGGGCTTTTTCAGCAAATCCCTGCCAGCCCCTGGGCAGGTCGGTTTCGAGGTAGACGGCGTTCACCGGGCAGGCAGTCAGGCACGCCCCGCAATCGATGCATTCGGCTGGGTGGATCAGGAACTGGTCTCCGGCGTCGTAGATGCATTCCACCGGGCACACTTCGGTGCAGGCCTGGTCTCGGGTGTCGATGCAGGGCTGGGCAATCACATGGGTCATTTTTGCCTCCTGGCTTTCAATGTAACACATCCCTCTTGATATCTGTACAGTCATACAGATATCATCAGGCCATGACCCAGACCCGGCAGACCTACCGTTACTTCGTAGAGCGCATGGACTGCGCCGACTGTGCCCGCACCGTCGAAAATGCCCTCAGCAGGCTTCCAGGGGTAGAGGACACCCGGGTGAACTTCAACACCCAGACCCTTAGCCTCACCCTCGACACAACCCAGAGCTCCACCAGCAAAGTCGAACAGACCCTGAGAAGCCTGGGTTATCCCCCCACCCTGCAAGAGGAAAAGCAGACCCTCCTGCCCCTCAAATACTTCGTGGAGCGCATGGACTGTGCCGATTGTGCCCGCACCGTCGAAAACGCCCTCAGCAGGCTCCCAGGGGTGCAGGACACCAGGGTCAACTTCAACACCCAGACCCTCACCCTCACCCTGGACCCCGCACAAACGTCTGCCCTCACCCTGGAACAGACCCTCAGAAGTCTGGGTTACCCTCCCACCCTGCAAGGGGGTGAAGGAGGTGGAGGGGGTGGAGAGGTGAAAAAACCCCAGACGGCCCCCAGGGCACCCCAGCCCTGGCACCAGACCGCCAAAGGCAAAAGTGTCCTCACCACCGGGGGACTCTTGATCCTGGCGGTGCTCCTCAGCGTGGTTCTGCCCGGGTACGCCCTGTGGGCCTACACCCTCGCCACCCTCATCGGCACCTACCCCCTGGCCATCAAAGCCTTCCATGCTGCTCGGCTCGGAGAGCCCTTCACCATCAACACCCTGATCACCGTCGCGGCCCTGGGATCGGTCTTGATCGGCGAGAGCGCCGAAGGGGCACTGGTGGTGTTCCTCTTCACCATCGGAGAACTCCTCGAAGGCATCGCCGCCGGAAAAGCCCGCCAGGGCATCCAGGCCCTCGCCCAGCTGGCCCCCAAAACCGCCTTGCTCCTCGAAAATGGCCAGACCCGGGAGGTGCCGGTGGAAGACTTGCACGTTGGCCAGACGGTGCAGGTGCAGCCCGGAGGCCGCATTCCCGCCGACGGCACCATCCTCACCGGGGAAGGCAGCGTCGACGATTCCCCCGTCACCGGGGAGAGCGTCCCGGTCAGCAAAGGCACAGGGGACTCTGTCTTTGCAGGCTCCATCAACACCGAATCGGTGCTCACCGTGCGGGTCGAGCGGGACGCCAGCGACAACACCATCAGCAGAATCATCCACCTGGTGGAAGAAGCCGAATCCAGCAAAGCCCCCACCGCCCGCTTCATTGACCGGTTCAGCCGCATTTACACCCCCCTGGTGATGCTGGTCAGCCTGCTCATCGCTGTGGTTCCTCCCCTGTTCTTTGGGGGTTCCTGGTACGAGTGGCTGTACAAAGGGGTCACCTTGCTCCTGATTGGCTGTCCGTGCGCGCTGGTGCTGTCTGTCCCGGCTGCCGTCACCTCCGGCATCAGCGCCGGAGCCAGACGGGGCCTCCTCATCAAAGGTGGACTGGCCCTGGAGAACATCGGCTCCGTCAAAACCATTGCCTTTGACAAGACCGGCACCCTCACCGAAAACAAACCCCAGGTCACGGATGTTGTGCCCCTGGAAGGCACCGAAGAGAACGTGCTCAAAATCGCCGCTGCAGTGGAGCAGGGCTCCAGCCACCCCCTGGCCAAAGCCATCGTGCAAAAAGCCGGAGCGGCAAACCTCCCCGAAGCCAGGGACCACAAGGCCATTCCCGGCAAAGGGGTCACGGCCACCGTGCAGGGGGTCTCCCACCAGATCAGCAGCCCAAAACACGCTTCAAAAACAGCGGACCTCTCCCAGCACCAGAAACAGATTGAAACCCTGGAAGAACAGGGCAAAACCGTGGTGGTGTTGCTCAGGGAAAACACCCCTCTGGCACTCATTGCCATTCGAGATGAACCCCGAGGGGACGCAAAAGAAGCCATTGCGAAACTCAGGAGCCTCGGGGTGAATGCCGTGATGCTCACCGGGGACAACCGGAGAACGGGCCATGCCATTGCCAGCTCGCTGGGCATGGAGGTGCAGGCCGAACTCCTCCCGGAAGACAAACTCCGCATCATCCGCGAAATGAAACAGCACGGCAAAGTCGCCATGATTGGAGACGGAATCAACGACGCACCTGCCCTTGCAGAGTCCGATGTTGGCATTGCCATGGGGGGCGGCACCGATGTGGCCCTGGAGACGGCAGATGCAGCCCTGCTCGGTCACAATGTGCGGGGGGTCAGTGACCTGCTGCAACTCTCCCGGCAAACCATGGGGAACATCAAACAAAACGTGGTGTTCGCCCTGGGCCTCAAACTCATCTTCCTGGTCACCACCCTGCTCGGCATCACCGGGCTGTGGCCCGCCATCCTCAGCGACACTGGAGCCACCGTGCTGGTCACCCTCAACGCCCTCAGGCTCCTGAAGTTCAACCCCCAGTGAAAGGAACACCCATGATCACCGTGTACACCGTGCCCCAGTGCTCCAGTTGCGAAGCCATCAAAACCTACCTCCACCAGCGTGGTTTGGCGTTCACCGAGAAAAACGTCCGGGAAGACCCGGCGGCCCTGCAGGAAATGCAAGAGAAAACCGGCCTGAGGATCGCCCCGGTCACGGTGGTCGGGGAGCGGGTGCTGTACGGCACCTTTGAAGACCAGTTGCCGGAACTCCGCACCCTGCTGGAGGGTGACCGTGGCTGACGAACCCAGGCCCCTGGAGGCCGAATGTGAAGTCACCGTGCTGCACCCGGAACGCCTGGAGAACGTGCGCCGGCACCTCCCCAGCCAGGAGACCCTGGATGACCTCTCCCAGACCCTGAAACTCCTGGCCGACCCCACCCGGCTGTTGATCCTCAGTGCTCTGCTCTTTGAGGAGTTGTGCGTGTGCGACCTCGCCGCCCTCACCGGAGTGAACGAATCCACCATGAGCCACCAGCTCAGGTTGCTGAGGCTGCAGGACCTGGTGCAGTTCCGCAAGGTGGGCCGCATCGCCTACTACCGCCTCTCCGGGGAGAAAAGCCGACAGGTGGTGATGCAGGTGACCGGCATCCACCCGGTGGAGCCTGTCGAATGACGTACCTGGAGTTCCTGCTGATTTTCCTCTTGCCTCCCCTCACGGGCCTCCTGGTGTGGGCCTGGAGGGTGCACCGCCAGAACCTCCCGCTGGGTGGACGGTACCAGTCCAGCAACCGGCGCTCGGTGTGGTTTTTGCTCCTGCTGCCGGTGCTGGCCGTGGTTTACACCACCCCGTGGGACAATTACCTGGTGTACTCCCAGGTGTGGACCTACCCGGATGAACGGGTGATCGGCAAGATCCTGTACGTTCCCGTTGAAGAGTACCTGTTTTTCGTCCTGCAAAGCCTGCTGGGAGGGCTCCTGTTCTTGCTGTTGCTGCGCATCCTCCAGACCCCCCCGGAAGGCAAAAACCCCCTGGGGAGAGGGCTGGGGATGCTGTTTCACTTCCTGCTGACCGTGGCGGGCGTGTGGCTGTTGCAATCCCCCTCCGGAGTGTACCTGGGCCTGATCCTGGTGTGGGCCTGCCCGGTCTTGTTCTTCCAGTGGTGGTTCGGGGGGGATTTGCTTTCCGGGAAGGTGCAGGGGGCCCGCCTGCTCGGCACCTTTTTGCTCACGGTGTACCTGGGCCTGTGTGACATGCTGGCCATCAACCTCGAAATCTGGTCGATCAGCGAAACGTACACCACAGGGGTGATGCTGGGCCATTTGCCCCTGGAAGAAGGGGTGTTCTTCCTGGTGACCTCGGTGCTTTTGATGGACGGCCTGGCCCTGTTCTTGCACCCGGAGGCGGAAAGCCGTTACCTCAAACTCAAACACAAATTTCATCCCCTCATCAAAGGAAAAGCATGAACGAAACCCTCTCCAGTGTGATGCTCGGCGTGACCGA
This sequence comes from Deinococcus cellulosilyticus NBRC 106333 = KACC 11606, assembly GCF_007990775.1. Taxonomy (NCBI): domain Bacteria; kingdom Thermotogati; phylum Deinococcota; class Deinococci; order Deinococcales; family Deinococcaceae; genus Deinococcus; species Deinococcus cellulosilyticus. The sequence continues at coordinate 16,914 of NZ_BJXB01000009.1, forward strand.
AGGCATCACTGAATTTCTGCCGGTGTCCTCCACCGGGCATTTGATCGTCACGTCTCAACTGCTGGGTGTGGAGGACACCGGTGGCACCTTCGAGATCGCCATTCAACTCGGCGCGGTTCTCGCAGTGGTCTGGCATTACCGACATGACCTGCTCTTGCAGGCGAAACAGGCATCCCACCCGGATGTGAAACGGCAGTGGGGGTCGATCCTGCTGGCTTTCGTGCCTGCGGCCGTACTGGGCTTTTTGTTCTCATCCTGGATCACCCTGCACCTGTTCTCGGTGCCAACCGTGGCTGCAGCGTTGATCATCGGCGGGGTGTTGATGTTGGTGGCGGAAGGCCTCGCTTACCGGGTGGGCACCCGCAATGTGCAGCAGGTCCGTCCCTTGCAGGCCCTGATGGTGGGGGGCATGCAGTGCCTGGCCCTCATTCCAGGCATGTCGAGGAGCGCCACCACCATCATAGGAGGGATGTTTGCAGGGATGGACCGCAGCACGGCCACCCAGTTCTCGTTTTACCTCTCGATTCCCACCCTGGGGCTGGCCACCCTGTACGCCCTTGGGAAGAACCTCTCTGCTTTGCAAGAGGGGCAACTCCTCAATTTGCTGGTGGGGATGGTTGCGGCGTTTTTCATGGCTTTGCTGGCGGTGGGCTGGCTGCTCAGGTACGTCTCCAAACACAATTTTCGCCTGTTCGCCTGGTACCGCATTCTTTTCGGGACTCTGCTGCTGGCCCTGACCTTCCGGGGGGTGCTGGCATGAGGTGGGGTGCCGTGGTTTTGATTGTGGTGGGGGTGGTGCTGGACCAGTGGCTGAAGGTGTGGGCGGTGTCCACCTTCCGGGAGGGGGAATTCCAGGCGTTCATTGGGGGATTCCTCAGCCTGGGCCTGATTTACAACAAGGGGGCGGCGTGGGGCATGCTGGGCGGAGCCACCCTGGCGCTGGCCGTCTTGCGCCTCCTGGTAGGCTTGTGGATCACGTTCAGCCTGCTGAGGGGCAAGTACGGGGACCTCTGGGTGCCGCTGGGCTTGATTGCTGCCGGTGCCCTGGGGAACGCCCTGGACGGGTTCCGTTTAGGAAAAGTGGTGGATCCCCTGATGTCACACACCCTGTCCAGCATCACCCAGTTCCTGTACAAGCAGGACTTCCCGATTTTCAATCTGGCGGATGTGTTTGTGGTCAGTGGGGTGGTGTTGCTGGTCTTGCGAAACTTGGTGCGTCCTGCAAAGGAAAAGCATTCCTCACCTGCAGCCTGAACCCCACAAGAATTCTAAGGAACCGCACAGGCGTTGTTGTTCCCGCTGTTGGCCAGGATCCAGACGGTGAACATCCGCTTGGCCCCTGAAAGAGGAGACTCCCATGACCCAAATCGAAAACACTACCCTTCATGTGCTGAGCATCTGGAAGCTTCTCAGTGAAGCCCAGACCAGGTCCATGGTCTGTGAAGTGATCCGGCAGGAAATCAGTTGCATGCAGTGCACCACCTTCCCGGTGCAGATTGCCTTGCATGTGAGCCAGGAGGGAGAAATCCTGTTGGTCTGGGGAGACAACGTCAGCCGCAGGGTCAAGGGGGTGGTGATTCGCACCATCCTTGAGCCTCCAGTGTACGGGGACGATGGAGAAGGGGGCGACCTGGTGCCCACGGTGGATGAAGTACTGGAGATCATGAGCATGGATGAGCAAGTGGAGGCCATTGAAGCTGCCCTGAGGGGGGTTGCAGGGTGCGGGAAAGCATGAATTCCTGCCACCACCAGGTCCTTTCTCGACACCTGCTGCTGGAGGTGTCTCCGTCCCAATGCTCCATGCCAGGGTTCGGAATGGTTTCCAACGAAACCAGAGCATCAGCGAACAGGGACCGGAAAGTCCCTTTTGTGTTCAGGTTGGTTTTGCTGCCTGCTGACGAAGGCTCAGAACCTTACCTTCCTGGTTGGGTGAACGGACCGCCCATGACTGAAATGCGGACATCTGGTCTTTTTCCTCAGGATCTAGCGGATGACTTTGCAGCTCCACCCCTGCTGGAATCCTGGATCGGTTCCGTGGGGTTTGCCATGGAGGTGATGGCATGAAGAGATTCATAGGCCCTTTGCTGGTGGTGCTGGTGGTGGCCCTGCTTGGGTATGGGCTGCTCAAGGAAGACAGGTCTCCTTCCAGCCCTCTGGAAGGCAAAGCCGCACCGCAATTCGTGCTGAAAAGCATTGAGGGTCAGGAATACAACCTGCAGAAAATGCAAGGCAAGCCTGTGGTGATCAACTTCTGGGCGTCCTGGTGCCTGCCCTGCCGGGCTGAAGCCCCTGTGTTTCGCACCCTCACCCAACAGGCTGGAGATCAGGTGGAATTTCTGGGGATTTTGTTCAATGACAACCCAGTGAAAGCCCAGGCATTTCAGGAGGAATTTGGTTTGAAGTTGCCCATCTTGTGGGATCCTGGCTCCAGAGTGGCCATCAATTATGGCATTGCACAGATTCCGGTGACCCTCATTCTTGATCAGAGTGGCATTGTCGTGTACCGACGATCTGGCGAGGTACGTCTTGAAACCATGCAGGAGGTGCTGAAAAATCTTGGAGTGAACCTGTGAAAAGGCTTTTCATCTGCCCTGTTTTGCTGTTCAGTCTTGCGGTTGGTTTTCTCTTCCAAAACCTCGGAGGTGACAAATTGGGCTGAATGGACAGGTGTGGTTGATGGCAAGAAAGACTGGATCTGGTGACCTCAGGGATTCTGCGAGCCAAGTTCCAGCGAAGGGGGTTTGCTCAGGTGATTTCAAACACCCTATTTTCCACCCAGGTGTCAAGCAAAAGATGTCCCACCTGGCTCTGTTCCAGCAAGGATGGCACAGCCTCAGGGCTTGTGACCAGGGAAAATGCACTTCGGATCCGTGCGAAAGGCTTCAGGAACACGGCAAAACCGTGCGCTGGAAAAACCTCATCAAAAGTCGAAATGCTCAAACACACGGACCCGTTCATCCTTTGTGCTGCCCGCTCAGGAAACAAAATCAACCAGACGACTGACCAGCTGGTCACTGCGCAGGGCAAAACAGGTGTGGACCTGGGGCAAAGATGAACTTCCGGATAAATCCCCCGTGCCTGTTTCCCCTGTTGGGGTTGATCACCGGGAGTGTGTTTCTGGTCACCCCCCTGTCCTGGCTCACTCCCCTGCTGCTGGCATCTTTGCTGGGCAGGATCAAAGACCTTGCTGTGGGTCCCCTGTTCTGGGGAATGTTCCAGTTTGCTTTCCTGTTTTTTGCGGTGCACCTGTGGTGGTTGCCGGTCAGCCTGGGAGAATTCTTTGGCCCCATGAGTTATTTGCTTTACGTGCTGGTGCTGCCAATCCTCTCCACCATGTGGAGCCTCACCACCGTGTTGACCCGCTGGGTGTTTGAAGGGCATTTCTTGTTCTTTTTGCCCTTCAGTTGGATGTTGATGGAGCATTTGCGCAGCCTGGGACCGTTTCAGTTCACCTGGGGCACCCTCGGGTATGCCTGGGTGAATTCGCCTGTGGTGCAAGTTGCTGACCTGGGTGGGGTTCCCCTGCTCTCTTTTCTCACCATGCTGCTGGCCTGTGCTCTGGCCGACCTCAGGAAAAAACAAGGGGTCTGGTTGCTGCTTTTGGCTTTGCCCATGCTGGGAGGGGCACTGCTGTATGGCCTGGTACCCCCTGGGCGCCCTGAAGCCAGAGAGAAGGTGGCCCTGGTGCAGGGCAACATCCCTCCCAGACAAAAAATCCAGCGCCGACAGCAGGCTGAACTGGAAGTTTATCTGGACCTTTCCAGAACACTGAAAACCCGGGATGCCCTGGTGGTGTGGCCTGAGACAGCCTCTCCGGTGACGGTGAAGGGGGATTTGCTTTCTGAAATGCTCAAGATGCAGCCCCGCTGGTTGGTGGGCAATCCCCGCTGGGAAGGGGACAGCTATTTCAATTCGGTCTCGGCGTTTTCCAGCACCTCCAGTGGCCGTTACGACAAAAGGGTGCTGGTGCCTTTCGGGGAAAGTTTTCCCTTGCAAGGTCAGCTTTCCGGGGTGTACAGCTGGGTTTTTGCCAGCCTGGGGTTGCCAAACCTGAGGGGGTCACCCCTGGGAAACGTGAAGCCCCCATTGGGCTGGATGGGATCCTTTACGGCACCTACATCTGTTACGAGTCCACCTTCCCTGAACTCACCAGACAACTGGTGAAGAAGGGGGCACAGGTCCTGGTCAACCTCAGCAACGACAGCTGGTTTGGTCAGGGCCTGGGGGCACAGCAGCACTTTTTGATGGGCACCGTGCGGGCCATTGAAACCCGGCGCTACCTTTTGCGCAGCGGCAATGACGGGATCACCGCTGTGGTTGACCCACGTGGACAGACCCTGGGAACATTGCCCAGCGTAGAGAGGGGGGTTTTGCTGGCCCGCTTCAGCACCCTGGAGGAAATGACCCCTTTTGTCAAATACGGCAACTGGATACTTTCCTTTGCCCTGATTGCTCTCCTGGGCGGTTTGCCTCTTTTGCTGAGGAGACGGGCAGGGTGAATCCCTCCCTGCTGTTGTTGATGGGGGATCTCAAGGACCTGGTTGGAGCACTGAAATTGCCTCCTTTTGACAGGTGTTCACGCAAGCCATGGATGGTCTTCTTTCAGGAAGCGAGGATCAAGGGGAGTTTTGCCCTTCTGATGGTTCGGGAGAGAGGTGGATGCGTTCCAGCACCTTCTCTTTGAGGCTTGCTGGAGGGAACTGGGAGTGGGTGAAGTCCAGAGCCTGAATCAGTTCGCGAAAATCTTGAAATTGCTGCAAGCAGTTCGGGCAGTCTTGCAGGTGCTTGCAGGTGCTGTCCGGAAGCGGTGTGTGCTCCAGCAGGTGGTTGAGAAGGTGGTCTTTTGTGTTTTCACAAGTGAAATCCATCATGGATTGCCTCACAGCACTCTGGGTTTTCCAGGGTTTGCGGTCAGGCCCCTTCATGGGGGTCGTTCTGACCAGGAAGTCTTGACTGGGGGGTTGACTGGAATTTTGATTGTCCCTTTGAAGCAAGGCTTTCAACTGGCTTTGCAAATCTGCCTGTTGGTGTTGCAAGTCTGCCATTTGAGCAGTTTGCTCTTCCAGTCTGGCTTCCAGCAATAGGCAGTTGGGACAGGATTCTTCCACGGTACCCCCATTCTAACCGTTTTGAAAGGTCAATCCCTGCTGGGACTGATTACAAATTCCCTTTGTTCTGGCCATCAAACCAGTCCTGGTGGCATCTGGTGATGTCAGTGTATTTCTGCTTCCAGTTGTAGAAGGGGGCTGTCCCCATTGGCACAGTTCAGCCATTGAGGTCTCACCTTGCTGGGCCTCTTGCAGAATGTCCAGGATCTGTTGTTCGGTAAAACGCCCAGTGCCGACCCTTCCGTCACTGCAGCATGCTTTCTGGCCAGGAAGCGGGACTCTTTCATGTTCGATCCTCCAGGGTGAAGGCCGAACTCTCGATTTTCTATTGGACCACGTTTCCGGGGGCAAACCACACAAAAAACGGACCCATGCGAGGGGCCCGGACGGCAGAACTTCTCAGGAGCGGTGCTCAGGGTGGGGGTCCTGGGACAGCCACTGTTGCTGTACTTCCTGATGTCCCCACTTGAGGTGGACATGCTCATCCACATGGTCCACCGCAGACAGGGGAATCCAGTGGTGCTGACCACTGTCGTCTTTGGCCACCTTGATGTAGTCACCGTCCAGATGATCCACTTTGCCGTGGTCGTTGTTGTCTTTGCAACGGATGGGCATGTGGGCTTGAATCTGTTCTTTGAATTCCATGAAATCCTCCTTGCAGGAATCCAATTTATGCTCACCGGGTCTCACCTTCAGCAGGTGACTTCACAGTCTTGGACTGCTGGCCCCTGATCTTCTGGGCCCATTTCCTCACTCCGGAGTGGCCTCAAAGTCTCCTCAGGCGGACTGAAACGTCCGTTTTCGCGAGGAGGTTTTCCTTTCGGTTTGCACAAAGCGAACCAAGGGGGTCAGAGCGCAGTCAGGGGATTGATTTCTTTGTCCTGAACGTACACCCGAAAATCCACGTGCACCACGGTGGCAAAGTCCGTCTGGCCCATCAAAGCCAGCACCTGTCCGGCTTGTACCAGCTGGCCCGCGGTGACCAGCAACTTGCTTTTGTGGCTGTAACGGCTTTCCACACTGTTGCTGTGGTCCACCGTGTATCCAAAGCCTTTGGTGTCCCAGCAGGAAACTTTCACCACCCCGCTTTGCGCGGCACGCACCGGGCTGCCAGCTTTGCCTCTGATGTCAAGGGCCGGGTGGAAGTTCTTTCCGACCACCACCATCTGGCGGTACCCGAAGCCATTTGCCACCTGCCCATTTGCCAGCCACACCCAGCTGGCGGTGCTTCAAGACAGCTGTTGCATCATCGGCCTGGAAACCTGGGTGTTCTTTTGTGGTGTCCCAGGCATGTTCAACCCTGACCGAGCCGCAACGCGTGGGGGGTTTCGTTGAGGGTTGAGGGCCACCACGGCATCCAGGTTCACCCCGGGGCGCTGGCTGATGCGGGTGAGGTGTCTCTCTGCTCTACGGTGTAGGTTCGAATTGCCAGTGCTGAGGGACCACCGCACAGCACCATCAAGGCAATCAACAAGGTTCTTTTCATGTTCACTTGAAATCAAGCAATTCCCACAAACCATAAAAACCCAGGTGAAAATGACATCGGAATCCTACTGCCAGGGTCAAAAATCGACACTCAACACAAGTGGAGAAGCATGTCCTGATCATTGAACACAAGTTGCTGCCTCTCCAAAGCCAACCATACCCAGCGTTTCCCACATGAGCGCTTCGGGAGCAGACTGGGTGCTCCTGGGTTGGTTTATTGATGTGTGTTTCCAGAGGGGTGAGGTCAAAAGATGATGCATGAATGTCCGCACAGATGTTCTCATGTGCCCTCCCTTATGATGTTCTCATGCCCGTTTCACCGACCTTGCTGCTGATTGAACTGCACGGCACCACCCCCTCTGGCACCCAGCGTGCACTCACCCAGGCCGGATACCTGCTGCTGCAGGCCGAACCGCAAGACGCGGTCATCGCGTACCAGCAACACCTCCCCGACCTGGTGCTGCTGGACCTCAGTCACCCCGAAGCCTTCCATGCCGTGCAAAACATCCGCAAAACCAGCAACGTTCCCCTGCTCACCCACAGCCTGCAACCGAGCCTCCACACCAAAGTCCAGGCCCTGGACGCGGGAGCAGACGACTGCCTGGACCGGCATTGCCCGCCGGTTGAACTGCTCGCCCGCCTGCGGGCCCAATTGCGGCGCAACGTTCCAGCCTTGCCCAGTGACGTGCAGGCCGCCGGACTCAACCTCAACCTGGAAAGTCGGGAGGTGCATTTCGGCCAGGAACGCATCCAGGTCACCAGCAAAGAATTCGAACTGCTGGAACTCTTCGCCCGTTCCCCCGGGCGGGTGTTCAGCCGCGGCGAAATCGAGCGGCGCATCTGGCCCGACTACCAGGGAGACAGCAACGTCATTGACGTGTACATCGGGTACCTGAGACGCAAACTCGAACAGGCCGGAGCCCCCGGGTTGCTGCGCACCAAGCGCGGTCTGGGGTATGGGCTTCTAGACGAGGACATTTGACCACCCGCATCGTCCGGGTTTCCTCACATCCAGGCATTCTCATCACAAGCAGCCCTGGCCCATTTCTTGCACACTGCCAGACCAGGCTTCGTGATCCTTGACGTGGACCTGAAGCCTGCAAAGAATCTACAGGTGATCAGGGGGTTGCTTTGAAGCCGTGGACTTCGGAGAGCAGTTCGTCGGTCACACCGTCCAGGGAGGCAACGGTTCCAAACACCAGTGTGCCCATCAGCAGCCCACCGACAAGCCCGGGCAGCAAGGTGCGTTCCAGCGGAATTTCTGACTGCACAGCAGCAGGGTGCCCCAGGAGGTTTTGCTGTTCTTTGGGTTCAGCTACCACTGCACCCCGCACACTCGGGACTCCATGGCACAGGTGAGCAACATCCCATGTGCCTTTCAGCGGGAAATCCCAGACCAGGCAGTCAACGATCAACCGAAACGTCCAGTACCAGCATGCAGGGTGCAACCCCTGAAGCGGCAGGTCTGCTCCAGCAACAGGTCGTGTTCACATGGGACCAGGGCAGGTCCAAATGGTGACACCACAGGTCTTTTTTCATGCAGGATGGGAACTTCATCCCACAGGGCTGTGAGGGTTCAGATTTCTTGCATGGGTTTCCCCACTTGGGTTTGGTTCACCCCTCGTGGTGTTCGGCCTCCACCACTTCGATGCGCTGGGTGATGCGTTTGTCCCCGGCGACCAGGGTGAAGCTGCGGCTGGAGGTGGGCAGGGGAAACGCAATCACCGTGGGCACCATGTCCTCGAAGGTTTTCACGGTCCTGCCCTGCTCGTCTTCGATGCGCGCTCCACCGTGGAAGGCGGGGGTGTTGGCGTCCACCAGGTGGGCCACCAGTTGCGGCAGGGCGGTGATTTCGCTGGCCAGGGCGTAACACCAGATTTCCCGGCCCGGGAAGTCTGCGGGGGTGGCTTCATGGGAGAATTCTTCCATCATTTCGGCGTTCACCCCGTTGCCGATCCCGACGACCGTGAAGACCGTTTTGGGGAATTTGCCTTCCACAATGGCTTTGGCCAGGAAGTCATGGGTGTATTCGATGACGTCTTCGCTGTCATGGAAGTGCCCGTCGGTGACGATCACCCCCAGGGCCGCGTCCACCCGTTCGCCTTTCTGGATGAGTCCTTTGATGTACTGCACGAAGTCCCGCACGGCGGGAAGCAGCAGGGTGTTCCCCCCGTCTTCTTTTGGGCCGGCGAACATCAGGCCGGAGAGGGTCGCTTCGGTGACCTCCCCGAGCGGTTCAATCTGGTCCCCTTGCGGTCCGCAGGCCCAGTAGGCCACCCGGCAACTCCCGTTGGCGTCTTTCTGGGCGAGGTAGGGGATGGAGACTTTCATGGCTTCATCCACCAGGTTTTTTTGTTTTCCAAGGCCAAACAGGCCCCCTTTGCGTCCGTACACCCCGCTGGATTCCATGCTGCCGCTGCCGTCCATGTAGAACGCCACCGCCAGGTTTTCCACCGTGGCATCAATCGCAAAGGTCACTTCGACGTTGAGCTGGCCGTTTTCTTCTTCTCCGTGAATGTCGCTGAAGACTTCGTTCAAAGCACCAAATTTTCTGACTTCCAGTGGCATGGGTGTGTCCTTTCAAAAATCCTGATCCCAGTCTTTCGGGGCAGGCGGAGAGGCTTCGGGTTGCTCGGGTTCTGTGGAAGGCTTTTTGGGAGGAGGGGACGGATCAAAGTCCGTCCCCCATGTCTTCTGGGCTCTGGGTTTCGTTTGTGGTGCTGGGGTGGCCTTGGCCGGGGTGACCGCAGGAGCGGGCTTTTCAGGTTCAACCGGAAACCCAGGCTTCTGGGAGGTGTTTTTTGGACCCCCGAGGGGCCGTCCGTCGTACACCGAGCGTTGCTGCTGGGCCTTGTGGATGCCCTTGCCGTGTTCACCCAGCAAGGCGGGCAGGTGGCGGTCCAGCACCTGCAGGGTTCCAGCAAGGGAATCGTCTGCGGTGTCTGCCAGGAACTGTTTCAACTGTCCAACCAGCGTGGTGGGAGGGGCCGTTTGCCAGCGGAGTTTCCTGAGGGGGTGCAAGTCCGGGAGGTCCCCCTGCAGATCCTGAATCAGGCCTTTGAGGGTGAGGTGCATGAGGTCCTGGTTGTCGATGTGTTCCCCCATGGGGTCCGGGTGCATCATGTACAGGCGCATCAAACGGTCGTCTTGCCCGCTGGCCGGGAAGGTGAGGGCGGAGACCTGCTGGGGCACGTCCCCCAGGGAGGTGAAGGTGAGGCCTGACCCGAGTTGTGCGCTGAGCAGCACGTCCAGGCGACCGAGGGTGAAATGTCCCTCCTGGTGCAGGTCCTGGGTGCCTGCCGGGGTCCAGCGGCCTTCCAGGGCACCGGTGGCCTGCAAGGGGTCGTTGAGGCCCTGCAAATTCCCCAGATGTGTCATGTGGGTGATGTGGCCGACGAAGAGGGCCGGGGTGCTGAGCATGGGGAGCCGTCCGGAGGTGCTGGTGTGCATCGCTTGCAGTTCCTGCAGCAAGGCGGGGTGGTCTTTCAGGTCGGCTTTTCTCAGCAGGGTCACCCCGCCTCCGAAGCGGGAGGCCACCACGCACAGGTCGGTGTGGCCAGCGTGGGTGAGGTAAAACAGGTCCATCAGCCGCACGGGGCGGTTTGATGGTTCAGGGGTCACCCCGGTGGGATGGAAGCATTCAGGCCAGTTCATGGTTCTGTTGTCATTTTACGTGTCCATGGGGTGCAAAGTTGCAGGGTCGGGCACAGCCACCGTCTGATCAACCACCTGCTTGGGATGCAGCGGGTTGAGAGACAGGTTGATATATGAACAAATATTCATATATAATCAAATCATAGGGAGCACCACCCCGGAGGAACCATGGGACACCACCACCCACACGGACATTCACACACGCACAGCCATGCCCCGGCCAATTTTGGCAAAGCCTTCCTCATTGGCATCACCCTCAACCTGACCTACGTTTTTGCTGAACTCATCTACGGCCTCATGTCCAAATCCCTGGCCCTGGTCAGCGACGCCAGCCACAACTTCAGCGACGTGATCAGCCTGATCCTCGCCTACACCGCAGTCCTGCTGGCCACCCGTAAGCCCTCTGCAAAGTACACCTACGGGCTGAAAAGCACCGGCATCCTCGCCTCCCTCACCAACGCTGTGCTCCTGCTGATCGCCGTGGGCATCATCGTCTGGGAAGCCATCGAACGCCTGCAGCACCCAGAACCCATCCAGGGGAACACCGTGATCCTGGTGGCCTCCCTCGGCATCATGATCAACTTCACCACCGCCATGCTCTTCGCAAAAGGACAAAAAGGGGACCTCAATGTGCGCGGGGCCTTCCAGCACCTGATGGCCGACGCCCTGGTCTCAGTCGGTGTGGTGGTGTCCGGCATCGTCTACCTGTACACCGGCTGGACCTGGCTGGACCCCATGGTGAGCCTGCTGGTGGCCCTGGTCATCACCCTGGGCACCTGGGGCCTCCTCAGGGAATCCCTGCGCCTCGCCCTGGCTGGCGTCCCCCACGGCATCCAGCTGGACAAAATCCAGAACCACCTGCAAAAGGTTCCTGGGGTGGTGGAGGTGCACGACCTGCATGTGTGGGCTTTTGGCACCACCGAAACCGCCCTCACCGTGCACCTGGTGATGGAAGTGCCCCAGAACAGCCTGGATTTCCACAGACAGCTCAGAAAAGACCTGCACGACCACTTCGGCATCGAGCACGTCACCGTGCAGGTAGAAGAACCTGGGGACCTCCCATGCCCACAAGCCTCCCCACATGGGGTGTGACAAAAACCCTGTTCTGAAGCCTAAAAGTGGACCCGAAAAAGGTCCACTTTTCAACTGCAAGCGAGGTCACTCCCTCTGGCTGTGAAGGGTGTTATGGTCAAAGCATGAAACGGTTCCTTCTCACCTTCACCCTCCTCGTCTCCACCGGTCATGCCCAGACGTCCGGGGCGGTGGGCTGGCTGGGTGCCGAAAAGAAAACCGATGAGGGCCTCTCTGCACTCCTGTCCCATGACCTCGCCGTTCACCTGGGGTTTTTAAAGCCCTTCCACACCCAGGTGTTCACCCCTCCCGTGATGACCCCTCAGGGGCCCTTACTGCCCATGGAGGTGCTCTACGGGGAGGGTTTCAGTGAAGTGACTTTAGGGGAGCACCTGCTTGTTCTCCAGGACGCACTGGGGGTGGACACCGTGGTGGGTGGTGTGGTTTCTGGAAACAAAGTCACCGTGCGGGTCAGGCAGGGGAAAAAAGAAAAAACCCTCACCGTCACCGGACAGGGGGACCTGCTGCGGACCCAGACCGTGGAAGGGGTGGCCCGGCTCCTCGGGCTCAAACCCCACAAAGTGGAACTCACCTCCAACACCGCTGCTCCACTCCTGCTGGACCTCAAAACCTTCAACATCCTGGAGGCACAAAAGAGAACCATCCCGGAAGGGAAGCTGGGCAAAGGTCTGCTGGAAGGGATCACAAAGCCCAACACCTGGCAGGAGCGGGCTTACCTGGCCCTGATGCTGAAACCTGGTGACCTGCCTGGACTGGACCTCTCCTTGCCTGCCCTGAAGGTGCACCAGGCGGTTTTGCTGGAAGGGCAGGGGCAAACGGAGAAAGCCGATCAACTGCTGGCAAACACCACCTTGCCCTTCGCAAAGACCCTCTCTGAGGTCTTCCACTGGAACCGGGGGGGGAAACTCCCTGCAAACTGGTCTCCGGCGGACCGGGGGGTGACGTCCCAGTTGCAGGCCGCACTCATTCACGCCCAACTTCCCTCCATCAAAGACACCCGCAGGACCCTTGCCTCCCTCACCCCGAATTCGGAGTTCAGCCTCCGGGGCCTGCAGGGGGTGCAACTGCAAAAAGCCGAGTGGAAGGGAGCGAAAGCAACCCTTGAGCAGCTCACCGATCTGAACCCCAAATGGCTTCCTTACTGGACGGACCTGTCCTGGGCCAACTTCAAACTGGGCAAGTCAGCTGAGGCCCTCACCACCGTCAAACGGGCATTGACCCTCGACCCCCAGGATGCGACCTCCAGGTACCGGCTGGGCCTCTACCAGCTGGCCGCCGGGCAGGAGAAGGAGGCCGAGGAATCCTACGGGAAGGCCTTGCAGGTGAGCAGCGCAAGTGACACCCGGGTGGCTTTAAAAGAACTGTGGACCCTCCAGAACCCGGTCAAACTGTACTTCCATGCGGTGCTTGACGAGCAGGTGGGCAGTTACCGGCATGCCAGTGCAGACCTGAAAACCTACCTGAAATCCGCAGGTGGGGAACAGGGGGAAAAAGCCAGAGACCGGCTCTCCCGGGTGGTTGGGGCAACCTGCACCCCGAAACTCGGAGAGAACCCCTGGACCCTGGGGAACGGGGAGAAGATCACGGTGCTCAAACGCAAACTGGTCCTCAGTTCCAACTGGAATGTGCGCTGCGAGGGGGTGCTGCCCTTGCCCCTCACCTTCACCTACCAGTTTGTGCAAGACGGCAAGGTGCTGGCTTCCGGACGGGCAGAGCCCGTGCAGCAACCCGGTCTCAGTGGACTGAAGGTGCCCGGGGTGACCGTGAAACTCGGTGAGGCCAGGGACGGGGACCTCACCGTGAAACTCACCTCCAGGGGAGGGGACGGGCAGGTGTTTGAATTTGCCGAAACTTACCCCCTGAAGGGAGAGGCGTCCCTGAAAGAAGAAGTGGTGAGCAGTGGCCTGCACCTCATCGATGAGCAGGGACGGGACATCCAGGGCGAAGACATCGTGCAAGTCCTGCTGGAGCAGGTGAAACGGGTGTTCTCGGACAGGGAGAAAGTGAAGAAACTCTACCCTGAACTCAGAGAACAGGACCGGCTGGAGGTTTTGAAGGTCACCCCTGAAGGGGTGGAGGCCCGGCTTCGCAAACTGCTTTCCCTTGTGGGAGACACCCTCGGGGCGGGCAGTCAGGTGTTCTTCCCGGATGAGTTCGTCACCCCGCTGGGCCGAACTCCGAGCGGGGGTGAAGCTTCACTGAACCAGGGCCTGAAGGCGTGACCGCAGGATCTCCGTCCGGCTCCTGGCATGCATCGGGGTGAACCCTTCCAGCCACCACTCGAAGTTGGGGTCCCCCATGATCTGCGTGAATTCTGCTTTGAGGTATCCCCTGAGTTCAGGGGATGCGGCCTGAATTTCATGGGTGAGTTCCGGGCGTCCGTCCATCACGCTGAGGATGTCTTCCATGTCGTGGCTGCACATCAGGTCCCCTTGCCCGCGCCCTTTGTAGGCTTCGAGTTTGGTGGCCAGGAGTCCACCACCCGCACATCAAGTCCGTCCAGGGTAAACTTCAGGGTGTGGTGGAGGGAGGGCTCGTACCACCGGTTGGTGAAGCCCAGCACCTGGGCATCGGGCGTCATCACATCCAGCAGGGTGTCCAACCTTTTCCAGCGGCACATGGGGGCGTCTTCGGTGGTGTCTTCGCTGAACCCCAACTTGCGGAGCTTTTCACTGAACTGGTAGTACTCCCCCAGGGTGCTGACATGGATGAGCAGGTCAATGTCTCTGGTGTACCGCACCTGTTCAGCACCGGCATCGGTGATCAGCAGGCCGGTGGCCATGCCACCCACCAGCACCACTTCATCCAGCACCGGCTGCAGGAGTTGCAGGGTGTGCCTGAGCAGGGCCAGGTTGTCCATGTTGTTTATGGCTGAGAGAGCCTTTTGGAGAGGTGTTTTTCGGCCAGTGTGCGTTCCCGGTTCCGTCCGGCCCTCAGGGCGTCGAGCAGGGCCAGGGTCTGGTGCACCTGGGGGTGGTTTCGGGCAATGCTGGGGGCGTACTTGTGGATGGGGATGAGGGCAGTACCCCGCTGGGTGCCTTCTGCATCCGGCCACACCGTGCGGGGGGTTTCTTCCGGGAAGTGTTCGCTGAAGGGTAAGACGTGGTGCAGGGTGGCAACGCCCCGCGTCTCCGGTCCATATTCGGGCGGGTAGAGGTATTTGATGGCGTGCAGGAAGAATTCCAGGGCCCGCTGTGAATGGGCTTTGAAACCCACTTCGCCCTTGTGGACCAGGCCGCTGCGGTCCAGGCGTTTGATGCTGCTGTGGGTTTCACTGAGGCTGATGCCGGTGAAGTCCGCGAGCCCCTGGTAGCCCTGAGGGGGTGCGGAGGTGGAGGTCAGGACCACCAGCAAGAGCACGTCCTGGTCTTTGAGGTTCATGGGATGAGTGTAGCAGATTTTCGCATTTCGCGAAACGCGAAAATGATGTCCTGATCCGCCCATTGTTGCATTGCGCAACAAGCGGTTTCAGCAAAAGTGCTGTTTCAGCATCACGGTGAAACAGCACTTTTGCTGAAAGCAGGAACGTCAGCAAGAAATTCACCTCTCTGGAAGGAAAGGCAGCAAAGGTAACCTGGGCTGTGCTCACTTTGCGCAGACCAGATCACTTTTCCTGGGTGATTCGGTTGCACCATGGTCGGGAATCGAACATGAGAACAGCACCCCCGCAGGGGTGCTGGAGTTCCTGAGCTTCAGAATTTGACCAGGAAGGCGGTGAAGTACATCACCAGCACCCCGGCCGTGAAGCCGGTGAAGTTCACCCAGTTCAGGGGGTTCACCTGGGCTTTCTCGTCGTCTTTCTTGACCAGGAGGCCCACTTCGAAAACCACCTGCAGGATGGCTCCCACACCGATGGCGAGGAACAGGGTGGCCAGGATGGGGTTGAAGGCAAACCCACCAATCCAGGTCCCGAGGATGGCTGGGAAGCCTGCAATCAAGACCAGCAGGATGAAGTGCTTGATCCCCGGGTTCTTCTTGAGGATCGGGGCAGCGATCCCCACCCCTTCGGTGATGTTGTGCAGGGTGAAGCCAATCACCAGGAAAGTGCCCAGAGCGGCCTCACCAGCTGCGAAGGCTGCCCCGATGGCGAGGCCTTCCCCGAGGTTGTGCAGGCCAATCCCGAAGGCGATGCGGTAACTCAGGGACAGGTTGGAGGGTTTTTCTCCGGCTTTCTTCTCCCGGCGTCCCAGCAAAATCAAGGTGAAGAGCACCAGCAGGGCAATCAGAATGGTGACGGGCAGGCCCTGAATGAAAGCGGGGAGTTCAGCGGCGAATTCGGTGGCGTCCAGCCAGGTGCCAATCGCCAGGTACACCAGCAGGCCCAGGGTCAGGGAGAGGATGAAGTTCATGGCCCGCCTGGAGAGCGAGCGCATCCACGGGTACCAGAGGACACCCAGGGCAACCGGGATGATGCCAACGTACAGGCCAATCAGGGCGAAACGCCACAAGAGGTCCCCGGAGAAACTCGGCGTCAACACGGCCACCGGGATTTCATGCTCGAACACGGTGCCGGTCGAGGTCATCAGGGCAATCAGGTGGGCTTCGTCCTGCACCCAGTGGTAGGGAATGGTGAAGGTGGCACTGCCAAACCTGGGGATGGTGTTGGACGGCTTAGCCGTGAAGGTCCAGAAGGCGTCATCGACCATCAGTTGCGGGATGGTGACCTCCTGGGGTCCATCGTTGACGACGGTGAGTTGGATGGTCTGGGCATCGGGCAACCTGACTTGCTGCACGGTGACGTGCTCAACAGGAGGACCAGAGAGGTTCTGCAGGCCTCCACCAGTGGTGAGCAGGTAGGCCAGCAAGACCCCGAGCAAAATCAAGGGGACGATCATGAAGCCCCACAGGCCACTTTTGTTGTTGGGGGTGTCTATGGTGGGTCCGGTGCTCATGACTTGCCTCCTTTGCCCTGCATGCTCTTCTGGTGCCAGGTCATGTCCACCCCGCTGTTTTTCAGGGCCTCTTCGTAATCTTCTTTTTTCACCACGTTGAAGTGTCCCATCCAGCCGAGTTCGGTGAATTCACTGATGTGGGGGTGGAACATGTACTGCCCGGGGAAGCGATAGCTGAATTCCAGGATGCCCCGCTGGCCCTGCACCTGTGAGATGGTGTCCACGGTCTTGGAGGTGGGGGTGAGGGTGGTGCCGTGGTCGTAGTAGTCGAACATGTTGGCGTGCAGGTGAAAGGAGTTGATGAAGTCGAATTCCAGGATGTTGATCAGGTAAATCCGCACCCGCTCCCCGACCATCAGGGGGATGGGGGTGTTGGCGTAGGCAAAGGCCACGGTGTTTACGGCGTAAATGTCATTCGCATTGTCGAAGTTGGTGTCAAAGGCGTTCATCACCATGATGAGTTCCTTGGCGGGGGGGCGGCCTTCCTTGGGGTCCACGATGAACGCGCCGTACAGGCCTTTGTGGATGTGGCGTTTTAAAGGCAACGCATGGCAGTGGTACAGGTGGCACCCGAAAGGCTCGGCGTCAAACTCATAGGTGAAACTTCCCCCGGGCTGGATTTCCGGGGCATTGAGGATGGTGCCGTCCATCTCAGCGGGGTGGATGCCGTGGAAGTGGATGGTGTGGGGGTGGCTGCTGGTGTTCACGAACTTGATCCTGAGGCGGTCCCCTTCGGTGCAGCGGAAACTGGGGCCCGGGACCCGTCCGTTGTAGGTCCAGGCGGCGAATTTCACCCCGGGGGCAATTTCGATTTCTTTGTCCTGGGCGTAAATGGTGTACTCCCTGAGGGTCTGGCCGGAGGGGAGGGTGGAGACCTTGCCGTAATCGAAATCGACCAGCATCAGCATGGGGTCAAAGCCGTTTTCCTGATGGTTCACGGTGCCCAGCATGCGGTTGTTGTCGCCGGTGTGTTTGCTGTGGGGCGTGGTGGTGTTTTCCGGGTGGCCCTGGTGGGTCTGGGCTTTCACCAGGGTGGTGAGGCCCAGCAGGCCCAGCAGGCCACTGAGGCCTTTGAGCATGTTCCGGCGGGTTGCAAGTGGGGTTTTCATGGGGTGCTGCTCCTTTGTTGAATGGGGTGGCCGGTGAGGTCTTCGGTGGGCTGGCCGAGCAATGCATACAGGCGGTCTTCAAGTTTTTCGCTGATGTGGTGCTCTAAGGTTTCGGCTTCCCGCTTTGCGTCTTCGATGCTGTAGCCGAGCACCTGGTGGAGGTAAAGGGTGAGGAGCTGGTGGTGCCGCTGGATGTTTTGTGCAAGGGTCCTTCCAGTTTCGGTGAGGGTGATGGTGTGGTAGGGGGTGTGCTGGATGAGGCCTTGCTGCTGGAGGTGCCTGAGCTTTCCGGTAACGGAGGGGGGTTTGACCTGCAGGTGTTGGGCGAGCCTGCCTGGGGTGACCTGTTCACCGAGGTCCAGGAGGTGTTTGAGGTAGTCCTGGGTGGAGGGGGTCAAGTCCTGGTGTCTCATGCCTTAATTATTAGGCATGCCTAAATCTTTTGCAAGGTCCATTAAAATCATGATCTGAGTGTAGCGAAACCCATACATCTGAACAGCAGTGCAGTTGGCCAAGTGAATCTGGGTAATCTCACCGTGCCCCCAGCCCAACTGAACCCTCGGTGGATGTCCTGGGCCACTACATCATGCTGTGTATGACATGACCCACCTTTGGCAGGGCCATGATCCGATGCTGTTCCTGCTGCTTTGGACGCTGGAACCTACCCTGTAGGCTTCCATCTCCAGGAGTGATGGAATGGTCCTGGTGGAAGGGCGCCCTGCTGTTTTAGTCATGGGTTTGGGTTTTCCAGTGTGCTCACAGAATTCAATGGGCAACTGGCCCTGGTGCCTCTGGTGTTCTGGTGGCTTCGGATCCAGGAAACCTTTCCTCTCATGGTGGTTTACCGATTGTCTGGTGGGTCGGTCCTGGCCATTTTTGCTGTGCTGCTTTTCCTGGACCAGGCCAGAGCATGAACCTTGACACTGGCACTGAGAATGCTGCTGGCCCTCCGGAGAAGGATGTTTCAATCAAACTGAAAAAATCTGAGGAGAACAAGGGAAATTCGTGAAAAATTCTTTTCTCGCAAATCATTGCGTGCCCTCAGCAAGGTGGGGGGCGGACTGTCCGAAGCCGTGGGGAGGGGTTGGAGGTTCAGGTCGTCCGGTCCAAGCAGGGTGTTGGACCTGATGCAGCTGACCTGCTGGGTTTTTTCGTTGAGGGTCAGCTGGCGGAGCAGGGCGTTGGCCAGTTCGAGGGGGGTGAAGTGGGGCATGGACATCCGCCGGGATCCTGTGCAGGGCGTCGAGGGGGGTCCAGCTTTTGGGCAAGGGTGTCCTGTGGGGTTGGCGTTTGAGATTGCTGTTGGTCTCATTGCAAGGGATGGAGACCAGCAGGGACTTGCCCTGTTTCCTTGTCACCGTCAGGGGTAGGGGCAAATTGAGGGCTGCTGGATAGAGGCTTCGAGAAAGGCAAAGATCTGTCCCAGGAACCGGTGTGCCCAGGTGAATCTGCTTGTGTGGTCTGGGGTTCAGACTGCGGTCTCGCTTGCAGGCGTGGGCCAGGCGGGCCTGCTCAATGGAGGGTGTCCTGTCAGCACATTGAAGGTTTTGAACTGCCAAAGTGTTGTGCTGATCACCAAATTTCCACTTATACCGTTAAAATCGGTTCATGCACCAATTCTCCCAAAGTCTTGAACAGGAATGCAAAATGGGCATCGGTGATGCTGGGTGTGGTGGTGCTGGGAGGTCTGCTGTACCTGATGCACCATTTGATTGTGCTGGGCCTCATGAAGCAACTGCACAGTGAAATCTTGTATCCACAGTGGTTAAAGCAGGGTTGCCAGGTTCCTGACGCCAGGTAAACTTGCAACCTCCACTGGATCAACCCACTCAAATGAGGCGCGATGAAACTCCAGGGGCATGAGGCAAAAGTCCTACAGCACTTTGGTTTCATCAATGCCCAGGCGCTGGAACAGAAATTGACTGCGCAATTTGGCTTCATCAATCAACGAGCCCAGGTCGATCACTTCCAGGTAGATGCCTGCATCTTTGAAATACCCGAAGTACCGGAATTTTGCGAAGTCTGCCTGCAAAAGCCCGACATCTGCATAGCGTTCCAGCAGGGTTCTGGCTTCTTCGGTGAAGTCGATGACGATGTACCCAAAGAACTGAGCCCCTTCGGCAGTACCGACCGTTTTGCCTGTGTGAGACTTGATTTTCCCCGCCTTGACTTTCTTGGCGTAGCCCCTGACCTGCTCCAGGGGGTCTTTTTTGGGGTGTCCGTACACGTACTGGTTTTTGCCTGGACGTTTGAATTCAATGATCACCACCGATGGGGAGCGTTCACCCTGCCGGTAAGCATGGGGGTTGTCGAAATACTGTTCATCGAAAGCCAGGTACATGTCGGGCTCCAGCAAACTCTCCGAATCGGTGTGCTTGTTCGATGCAAGTTTCATGTCCGAAGCCAGGTAAGAGTGGTACATCAGCCGTTCGTCCAGCACCCAGAGGTTCTGAAAGTTCTGGTGGATGCTGTCCGAAGAGGTGTTCAGGGGATGGAAGATGCGGTGCACCGCTTCCTCCAACATGTATTTTTCTTCTTTGGACCACTCCAGTGATTTTTCCAGGTACTCCAGGATCATTTTTCTGTGCACCACGTAATCCACCAAATCCATCTGTTTAAGCACATCCAGTTGCTCCATCAAGGCATTGTGGCGGTCCCGCAACGCTTCCAAACTGACCCCTGGGCCATCCGGGCGGGCCTGGTACAACTCCTGAGATTCCCGGTGGATGTCCTCTTCGATCTTGATGCGGGCTGTGGTCAAAGCCAATTCAAAATCACTGGGCTTCGGATTCTGTGGCAAATTCAATTGTTCCAGCAGGGGACGGTACCTGGGGTTTTCCACCAGGGCTCGGTATTTTGCGCGCCGCCGGGGTTCTTGAAAGATGTAGTTCCTCAAGGCGTCTTGCTCTTCGGTTTTGATGGCGGTGATCACATCAGACAGGTGCACTGCAGCACGGCTGCCCACATCTCCAAAAATGCGTTCAAGGGTGATCAGGGTTTCTTCGGGGTCTTCTGTGCCGTCAAACTCTGAACGCATGGGAATGTCAAAAGCGGTCCGTTCAGGTTTCACGTGACGGTCCAGGAAGTCCCCTGTCACGCAGGGCAGCAAGTAGAACTTTTCTTCCTTTCCGAGGCTGCCCTGCCTGGGGATTTTGGGCACGAAACTGGCCAGGTTTCGTCCCACCACTTCCCGACCATTGGCACACAGGTAGATTTTGTTGGTGTTTCCAGGGGCCCGTTTGGTGCGGACGTAACGGATGGTGAAGTTCTCCCCTCCGAGTTTCAGGTGATCCAACACCACCGAGGAGAGCATTTCATCTTTGAACATCCGGGTGATGTCCACTTCCTGCAGCCCCTGGCGGGTCAGGTCATGCAGCACAATGGAGGCTGCTTTCTCCGCTGAAAAGTAAATCAGGAAGTGTTGCATGATTTACTTGGCGATGTGCTCACCGGACTTCCTGAGAAGTTCAACGTACTCTGCTTTTGGCTGCAACAACCGAACGGTGGTGTGTGTGTCCTGAGGTGGGATTTCTTCGATGTCTTCCCCAAAGATGTTTTGTTCGACATCGCAGCTGAAGGTGCGCTTCAAGTACACCTCGCGTTCATGGTCAAAAAAGCAGCTTTCAACCTGGATTTGTTCGAACACCTTCAGGTAGGTCAGGCGACCTATGCCTTTTCCACCCCGTTCTGCTTTGTGCATGGAAAAAATGGTGAAGAAAGACTGGTGGTTGGCTTCATTGAAACCGATCCCGTTGTCGCGGACTTCGATGGCCTGAATGGGATGCACCACAGTTCGGCTGAGGTCCAGGTCCAGGGGTTCTTGTTGAATGTCCCTCTGAAGGGTGATCAGGATGCTGCCCGAACCCGAGAGGTCCCCCAGGATGTTTTTGCGGTCTTCCAGGGCATGTATGGCGTTGGACACAGCTTCAAACAAAGGCTGAAACGGTTTGTTTTTGAAGTCCGACAGAGACTTCATGAAACCCTGAAGTTCAAAACCGAATCTGCTCATACCAGAACATCTTATCGGATTTGTGAGCAGGGCGTCACATTCTGGCCTGGGCAGAGGACCTCACAGGCCACGGCCACAAAAGCACCCCCAGTGACCAGCAGTGACAGCTTGAGCCGGTTTACCCCAAGAGAGGATGAACACGACGAAAAAGGCCCAATGGGTGTGACCAGCAAACTTGAGGCACAAAAAAGAGGATGGAACGTCCTTCTTTCGGTATGGGCCAGACAGGCCTTTCACTTCCAGCCTGCCAGCACCTCCTTGCCCACCGTTTGAGCTGACCTCAGCACCCGGTGGGCCTCACGAAGGTTTTGGAGGGTGCTGGGACCCAGGTGCAGTCCCAGCACGGACTTCAGCACCTTGTGGTCCACCAACTCAGCCACCTGCTTCAGGATCTTTCCCACCTCGGACAGGTCCCCGGCCTGGGTGTCGGGACGGATGAACACCATCTCCCAGTGGAAACTCACCCGTTTGTTGAACAAATCTCCCAGGGGGACTTTTTCTGCGGTGTGCCGAACGGCCACGATCTTCCCCCGGGGCCGGATCAGGGTGACCATCTGCTGCCAGTACAGCCCTACATCCACCGCATTGAAAATGAAATCCACACTCGAATGAGGAATTTGCCTCAGCAGTTCCCCGGGGTGCACCACCAGGTCCGCTCCCATGTCCAGCGCCCAGTCGTGCGACACGTCCCGGGAGGCCGTGGCGATCACCCGCAGGCCCGCGTGTTTTGCCAGCTGGATCACCATGCTCCCCACCCCTCCCGCACCGCCGATCACCAGGAGGGTCTTGCCCCGGTCCTGCTCCTGAACTTCCAGGCATTCAAAGAGCCCCTCCCACGCCGTGAGGGCCACCATCGGCAGGGCTGCCGCTTCCAGCCGCAAAAAGAACGGGGTTTCAGGGCCACCAGGCGGTGGTCGACCCGCTGGAACTGGCTGTACGATCCAGGACGGTCGAACTCCCCAGCCCAGTACACTTCATCTCCCACCTGAAAGCCCGTCACCTGATCCCCCACGGCCACCACCACCCCCGAGCCGTCCCAGCCCAGAATGCGGGGTTCGGTGAGGGTCTGCCCGGTCAGGCCCCGGGTGACCCTGAGGTCCAGCGGGTTGATGGAGACGGCCCGCACCTCAATGAGCAGGTCCACCCCCGGCACGGTGGGCACGTCAAGAGAGCGTTCCGTCAGGCACTCAAGGCCGGTGATGGGCTGGTGGGCAGCAAAACCAAATGCTTTCATGACCGCTCCAGTGCAACAAAGAAAGGGGACTCAGTGGCCACTGTGGTCCATGCCGGGCATGTCAGGCATGTCCTCCGAAGCAGCTGCAGGGGGAAGGGTGGGTGTGAGAGACGCAGGGAGCGCCTCACCTGCTGGATGCACCTGCAAGACGCCCATCATGCCCTCTTCTTCGTGCTCGGCAATGTGGCAGTGGAAGACCGTCTTGCCGGTGAAGCCCTCAAATTTCACGGCCACCTGCACTTTTGCTTTCGCAGGGACGTTCACGGTGTCCTTCCACACCGGAGGCACTTCCTGGCCGTTCACCGAGAGGACCTGCACCGGGAAGGTGTGCAGGTGGAAGGGGTGGTCCATTTCGGTCTGGTTCTCCACCTCCCAGATTTCGGTGGTGCCTTCAGAGACATGGAAATCCACCCGGTTCATGTCAAACGTGCGTCCGTTGATGAAGAATTTCACAGGCTGCATGGTTTCTTGCAGCACCACCTTGCGAATGGCTTCGTTGCCAGTCACCTTCAGGAATGGACGGGGCTGCAGGGCAGGTTGTGGCACGCTGGCTGAGACGCTCCCTTTCTTCCCCTGCAGGGTGAGGAGCACCTCTGGTGTGCTGGGTGTGTGACCCTGATGCCCCCCGTCCATCTCATGCACCCCCCGGTCGTAAGGGTGGTTTTCCAGCCGGAGGTCCTGCTGGTCTTGCACGGAAATCAGCACATCGGCCCGCTCGCCGGGGGTGAGGAGGAGTTCTTTCACCTGCTCGGTTTTGGGCAGGTCGATCCCGTCCTTGGCGATGACGTGGAGAAAAGCTGAACCAGAGAGTTTCAGCAGGTCATAGCGGGCGTTTGAAGCGTTGATCAGGCGGAGCCTCACCCAGCTGCTTTCGGTCTTCAGGGTGGGGGAGGAGAGGCCGTTGACCAGCAGTTTGCCTTCCCGGCCGTTCATGCGGGTGCCGTCACTGTCCTGTACTTCAACAGGGAGGTCTTTGAGCACCACGGTGTGGGTCTCCATCCCCTGGATGTGGCTGTCAAAGGTGGGGTCCTCGACGATCAAGGGTCCTGCGAGGCCCTGGAAGAGTTGTGTTCCGAGGTGCCCATGGGTGTGGGTGTGGTACCAGAAGGTGCCGTGCAGGCCTTGCGGAACAGTGAAGCTGTAGGTGTGGCTTTCTCCGGGCTGGACCTGCAGAAAGGGATCGTCCACCCCTGCCGGGAGGGTCAGGCCGTGCAGGTGCAGGTTGGTGGGTTCACGGAGGTCGTTTTTGAGGGTGAGGTTCACCTGTTCTCCGGCCTGCAGGGTGAGCTGGGGTCCGGGAAAACTCTGGTTGAAGAGCTGTGCTTTCACCTCTTTGCCGTCCAGGGTGATGCTGGTTTCTGCGGCGGTGAGGGTGAAGGTGCTGCCTTTTTCTGTGCGGCTTGCTTGCACTTCAGCAGGGTTGTGGTACTCGGTCATGGGACTTCCTTTTGGAGCGCATGCGGTGAGCGCCACGGTCAGCAGGGTGAGGGAAGTGAGGGTTCGAATCATCGGGAACTCCTTGTGTTTTCTTTATATCCCCCCGAGGGGGATAAGTCAACATCCGATCTTCAAAAGAGACTTCAGTCACAGAGAAAGCGCCGTTTTTGTCCACATAATCGACTTCAGACCCGATGGTTGGCAATTCTGATTTTCGGTATCCCCCCAAAGGGGTGGAGAGAAACAGGGTGTTCGAGACCACAGGTGCCCCATGCCTGCCCGTGCAGGCCAAGGAAAGGAAAACCATGACCAAATTGAACGTCGGCAGTTACGTCTCCAGCCTCAAAGCCCTCCCCGCCCAGGTCAGGGACCGCCAACTCTTCCTGGAACGCGCCCGCCTCCGGGACACCGTGCCTGAAGTGGCCGGCCTCGAACTCGTTGGACTCGGCGGCAGTTGCGGCAAACCCGCCTTCTTGCTGCCTTACGTGCTGAGGTGGAATAAGGAAAACACCCTCAAACTCGAAAAAATTGCTGAAGACTTTGGTTGCTTCGTGGAGTACGGGGCCTACCCCCACCTGAAACTCCACGATGGGGGCCAGGAGGTTGCTGCCGTGCAGGACTGGAGTCAAGCCACGTTGGTGTTCGTGCGCCCCGGGTATGAACTGGGCGTCGAACTGCTCACCCGCCTGAATGAAGACCTGAAAGACTGATCATGTTGCGTGTCCTTTCTCTGATGACCCTGGTGCTCGTGTCCTGCAGCACCACCCCTCCCGTGCAGGTTCCCCTGGACCGGGGGGTGTTCGCCAGCAGTGAACGTGCCCTGTACGAACTAAACCTCCACACCGGTGAAGCCACCCTGCAAGGCTTCTTTGATGTGGGTCCTGTGCAGGACATCGCCCTCCTGAAGGACACCGGGGAGCTTTACGGGGTCACCCTGAACGGACTGTACCGGATCGACCCCGGAACGGCAGAAACCGTGCGGGTGGATGTGGAAGGCTTCGTTCCCGTAAACAGCCTCACCCAGACCCTCTCCGGGGACCTGCTGGCCGCCAGAGGAAGAAATGTGTTCCGGATCAGTCTGGACCGCCTGGTGATGCAGAAAGTCACCACCCTGCAGACCCAGAAATCGGTGAGTGGCGACCTGATTCAGCACCAGGGGCGGATGCTCGTCACCCTGGGGGCACCGGAAGAGGACGACACCCTGGCGGTCATCCGACCGGGTGGCCAGGTGACAGAACTCGGCTCCACCGGTTTCCGGGACGTCTCCGGCCTCACCGAAGTGGAAGGTCAACTGTACGGGGTCACCCGCCTCGGGGAGTGGATTTCCCTGGATCCAGTGACCGGAAAAGGCCAGTGGATCCATGACGTGCCCTTCCCTGGATCCGGCTTGCAGTAACTTCACCCACCCCTGAATTCCAAAAAAGACCCACGCCAGACACCAACCGTTGCCTGGGAGGGCCAGCTGTTGCTGGCCCAGAAAAGGAAAAACCATGAAATTGTCTCGTTTCCTCACGCCCGTACTTTCCCTGCTTTTCACTTCCTTTGCGGTTGCTGCACCTGTCCCACTGGTGTTTGATGTTCAGACCAGCCCGTTCACCCTGATTGATGTGGGCACACCCGGTCCCGGGGTGGGGGACACCACCGTTTTTGATGACCGTCTGTTCCAGGAAGGCAAAGAGGTGGGTTCGGGAAGTGGGTTTTGCACCATCACCCGCTTTGCGCCTGAGCAGGAGCACCCTTTTAAACTCTCTTGCACAGCAACGTATGTGCTGCCCGGGGGGACCGTGGCGGTGCAGGGCATCATGACCAACAGCCCCCTCAAGACCCTCACCGTGGTGGGCGGCAGTGGGACTTACCTGGGAGCCACAGGCACCCTGGAGTTCCTGGAGCACGGGGACGGCACCGGTAAAGTCACCTTACACCTGCAGCCCTGAGGCTTCCCTTGACGTTCCCCCTGGGGTACCCTGTGGGCATGTTTCGTCTGGACCTGCGGCCCCTCAGGCACCTCCTGGTCACCGTGGCTTTTCCGGTGCTGGTGTTGCAGCAGGATTTGTTCGGCACCGGCTGGGGGGTGCAGGACTTCGCCGGTCCCACGTTTGCCTTCATGATTTCTGCGCTCGTTCCCGCGCTGTACGTGCTGGGCATGCAACTGGGCAACCGTCAGGCCTCCCCGGTGTGGTTGCTGTTCACCCTGTCCACGCTGGTGAATGCCCTCAGCAGCTTCTGGTGGACCGACGGTTTGACGTTTGCCGTCAAGGACTCGAGTGGCAGTTTGTTCCTGGCCGTCAGCACCCTCACCTCCCTGCTTGTCGGCAAGCCCCTGTTTCGGTTCGTGGTGCGGGAGTACCTGTCGGTGGTTCCGCAGCTCACGGCCGACGACCTCACCCGATTGTTGCACGGTCCGGTGCGCACGCTGGTGCAGCAGAGCACGGTGGTGTTGTTCCTCAAAGGCCTCACGGTGGCTTCCGTGAACACCTACGTGAAATTCCACATGGTGAAGGGTTCGTTTGGCACCGAGGCCTTCAACCAGTCCCTGTCCCTGGCCGTTGCGGTGATGGTGCCCGTGGCGTACCTCGCCACCGTCACCGCGTACACCTTGATTTTTGTGTTGTGGAAACACAAATTGGGCCGTCACCTGACGTTTCCGTTCAGCCCTCAGGTGCTGCATCAGGCCCTCTTGCACGTCCGTTGACCCCTTTACGGTTTTTTCACACAAAACCCCTACTGTGAAGGTCATGCAAGACCCACACAAACCCAGCAGGCCGTGTTTCTCCCGGGCGGTGGAGGGGCCATTCACGGGGACGGTGGTGCCGGTGCCCCGGTCCGGCAAGCCCACAGGGCACCCCCTGACCGGCAGGGGGGAGGTGTGACCCTCCCGGGACCGTCGACCGTGCTGCTGGCGGCCAGACCCGACCAGATGGGGTTGCGGGGGGTGCTCGAGCAGGCGGGGCACCTGACCACCTGGGCAACTTGTTTCTCAGAGGCCCTGGACTTGTTTGAGCGGAACCGGCCGCAACTGGTGGTGGTGGATCAGGCCCTGCAGGCGGGCGGGGTGAGGCTGGTGGAACAGGTACGCAAAGTCAGCAACACCCCGATCCTGGTGCTTTGCCCGACCACTGAGGTGAACGAGATTGTGGGAGGCTTGCGGGCCGGAGCGGACGATTGCGTGCCGAGGGGGGTGATGCCGGAAGAGTTGCTCGCCCGGGTGCGGGCGCACCTGCGGCGCCAGCGACCCCCGGTGGTGGGGGAGGTGCATTTCGGAGGGTGGGTGATGGATTTCGACGCCAGGGAAGTGCGCTGCCACGGCACCCGGGTGTCGTTCTCACCGAGGGAGTTCGATTTGCTTTCCCTGCTGGTGCGGCACGAAGGGAAAGTCTTCTCCCGGCCGGAACTTGAACGCAAATTCTGGCCGGAGAAACACTCCGAGAGCAACGTGGTGGACGTGTACGTGGGCTACCTGCGGCGCAAAATGCTCCAGCATGACCCCCACCCCTACATTCACACCCTGCGCAGCCGGGGTTACGTGCTGCGCTTGCCGCAAAGTCCAGGACATTAGGGGCCTTCAGCGGGCCTTCTCGGATCCTTCACACCCGGCGGGCACCATCGGAGCATGAAACGCATGCGTGAGCATTTGGTGGGGCTGCTGCTGGGGGGCGTGGCGGTCGCCCAGCAGCAGGTGGAGTTGACGGGCGTCCCCCACGAGTACCAGCGCCTCAACAATTGCGGGCCGACCACGACGGGCATGTACCTGGGGTATTACGGCAGCGCCCTCAGACAACACCAGGTGGCGGAGGCATTGAAACCCAACCCCAGAGACAAAAACGTCACCCCACAGCAGGTGCTGGAGTACGTTCAGCAGCAGGGCTTCCAGGCGAAACTGGGTTCGGGTGGGAACCTCGGCACCCTCAAGAACCTGGTGAAAAGGGGCATTCCGGTGATGGTGCACACCTGGATGGAACTCCCCGGGGAGGGCGGACTGGGGCACTTCCGGCTGGTCACGGGGTACGATGAAACCCGCAGGCAATTCACCACGTTTGATTCCTACCTCGGTCCCCGCAGGGTGTTTTCGTACGGGCAGTTCGACCAAGACTGGCAGGTGATGAACCGCACGTACCTGGTGGTGTACCCCGGGCAGAAAGCCCCCTGGGTTGAAAAAACCCTGGGGGTGCGCATGGATGACCGCTGGGTGGAGCGAAACGCCCTGCGGGTGGCCCTGAGGGAAGCAAAGGAGCAGCCAGACAACCCTTTTGCGTTCTTCAACCTGGGTTCCAGCCTCTTGAAGGTGAACAGCCCCCGGGCGGCGGTGCGGGCGTTTGATCGGGCGTTCAGCCTGGGGGTGCCTCCTCGCATGTTGTGGTACCAGTTCACTCCGTTCCAGGCGCACCTGCAGGCCGGGCAACCCGGGCGGGTGGTGGAGTTGACCTCCAGGGTGCTGCGGGCCGCCCCGGACCATGAGGAGGCGTACTTCTGGCGGGCAGAGGCCCGCTTGCAGCAAGGGAAGGTCACGGAGGCCCGGGCGGATTTGCGGCAGGCCTTGCGCTTCCGCCCGTTGTTTCAGGAGGCCCGGGAGCGCCTGCTGGCCTTGAACGTCAAATCGAAACGGCCCTGAACCCTGTTGTGGGGGCCGGGGAGGCCGTCAAAAACCCAGGTTGAAAAGCAAGACCCCCTGCTTTTGCGGCCCCCTTTCACTGCAGCCGCAACTTGCCTCTCGGTTCAGGCCTTTTTTGGGGTGTGGAGGCGTTGCAGCATCTTCACTTTGGTGTCCGCTGGGGGCGGCTGGGGGGCACTGAACGCCAGGGCCTGAATCAACTGTCGCAGGTCCTGCTGGTGCTGCTGGCAGTCCGGGCAGTGCCGGAGGTGCAAGAGGGTTTCCGGGGGCAGGGGCGTGTGGTCCAGCAGGTGTTTCACAGTGCGGTCCCGGGTGGTGGGGCAATCCAGAGGGTTCATGGGGCCTCCTCTACAACAGGGACAGGAATCCCACCAGGATCACGAAGACGCCTAGGGTGAGTTTCACCTGCCGTTTGTGGGTGAGGTGCAGGCGGGACACCCGTTGCAGCACCGTTCGGCTGGAGGCCACCGTGACCAGCAAGACGAGCGGCAAAACGAACGCCACGTTGTAGGTCAACAGCAGTGTGTAAGCGTAAGTGACCGGGGTCAAAGAGGCGATCACTGCAGCAATGGCCAGGTACATGGCTCCACCGCATGGGATGGTGCAGGTGCCAATCAGGACCCCACCGATGAACGCCCCGGGGAGGGTGCTGTGCCGGGTGGCTGTGCGGGCCAGGCTGTGCAGGCCGCCCGGCATGGTGAGGCGGATGGGGCTGTCCGGGAACAGGTGTTCGAGCGACATGATCACCCCGAGGAGCACGGCGAGCATCCCGGCAATGCGGGTGAACAGGTGGGTGTTGCCGAGCGTTTGCAGCCACGCAATCTGGATGAATCCGGTGCCGAGCAGGAAGTACAGCAGGAAGATCCCCAGGATGTACATGAAGGCCACCCCCCAGATGCGACGCCGGGCCTGCAGCACCTCCGTCTGGCTGTGCTGGCCCACCAGGTGCATCAGGGCACCGATGAACAGGAGCAGGGTGGTGATGGCGCAGGGGTTCACCCCGTCCGCAAAGCCGGTGGTGGTGGTGAGCAGGAGGGCTGCGGGTTTGTTGTTTTGCAGCCAGCCGATGGAGGGCAGGGTGTGCTCGCGGGTGACGGCCAGCCACATGCCGAGGGGCAACAGGGACAGCACCAGGGCCAGGGGGGCCCAGCGGCTCAGGAACCGGGGGAGGGTCATGGCTTAGCCTTCCACCTGGATTTCTCCACGCATGAAGGGGTTGTCTTTGCCGCCGCAGCAGATGTCACAGTAGAAGGTGTACGTGCCTTTCCCCAGGGCGGGCAGGGTGAACGACCCGGTGGTCATGGGGGCGATTTTCTGCTCGAAGTTCTGGCCTTCGATGATGAAGTTGTGCCATCCCCCGCCGTCACTGTGCATGGTGTTGTCGAGGTTCACCACCGACACCTTCAGGGTTTCCCTTTCGCGGGTTTTCAGCACCTTCTGGTCCCAGCCGCCCATGCTGATTTGCAGGGTGAGGGCGTTTTCCTGCCGGGCGGCCTGGATGCGCTGGTAGGGTCGGAGGAAGAGCAAGACCATCAGGGAGAGCAGCAGCAGGGCGATCAATGTGGTGGTGAGCCGTTTCAGGGTCTGGGGGTTCATGTTTCACCTCTGGGGTCAGGGTACCTCTGTCCTGTGAAGATCATGTAAAGTTTTTCACGAGTAAGTCAAATGGGACGATTGTCCTGAAATTTTTGTTCGTCGGAAGACAAAAGTCCCGTTCAGAGCCACAAATGGTCTTCACACAATTTTCAAACTTCCCTGTTACCGTGAACCCATGAAAACCACAATGCTCGTCACCCTGATGCTGATGTCCGTCCCCGCCCTCGCCCAGCAAACCGACAAACTGTACGTTGCCAACGAGTACTCCGACACCGTCACGGTGCTCAACGCCCAGACCGGAGAGGTCCTCAAAACCATCGACCTGAACAGCGACAAACAAAACGAGCACCTCAGCCACCACGCACAAAGCACCGGGGACGGAGAAGACCACAAGGACGCCACCGTGATCCCCCACAACCTGCAAGTCTCTGCCGACGGCAAGTGGGTGTATGTCACCGAAGCCGGGCTGAATGTGGTGGCCCGCATCAACACCCAGAGTGACACCCTGCAAGGCACCTTCGACGTGGGGGACCACCCAGCCCACGTGGTGGACACCCGAGACGGCAAAACCCTCCTGGTCACCAACGGTGGAGCTGGCACCCTCAGCGTGCTGGACAGCAAAACCGGCAAAACCCTGAAGACCCTCAAGGTCGGCCAGCAACCCCACGGTCTGCGCGTCCGTCCGGACGGCCAGGAAGCCTACATCGCCAACACCCTCTCCAGCAGCGTCTCGGTCCTCGACCTCAAAACCCTCAAGGTGGTCGCCGAAATCCCGGTGGTCAGCAAGCCCGCCCAGGTGGCGTTCAGTCCGGACGGCAAGACCGTGTTTGTCTCCAACGCCCACCTTGGTGAGAAGGTCACCGGGCACGTCACGGTGATCGACACCCAGACCCGCAAGGTCTTAAAGAACATCGAGGTGGGCACCACCCCGATCCAGCTGGCGGTCACCCCGGACAACCGGTTTTTGTACGTGGCGAACACCGGATCCAATGACATCAGCGTGGTGGATTTGAAGGCCCTGAGGACCACCAAAACCCTTCCGGCTGGCAAGGCCGCGCACGGGGTGGCGATCAGCCCTGACGGCAGGTGGGGGTATGTCACCAACACCGACGATGGCACGGTGACGGTGCTGGATCTCACCACCCAGACGGTGAAAAACACCTGGAAGGCCCAGTACGGCAGCAACGGCGTGAGCCTGCTGGACCGTTGATGCACCAGGTCAGGGCCGGGATGTGCCGAGCATCCCGGCCCTGCCTCATGGTGGGTCACCCTTTACAGGAGCTTCACACCCCAGAGGTACACTCAAAACAAAGATCCCCCCAGGGGGGATGAAAGGAAGGCTGTCATGCAACACGAACACCCCCACAAAGAAGCCCCAACCGCCACCAAACCCTGGTACACCCAGACCGGCTGGCAAGTCACCCTGGTGGTCGCCCTCTTCCTCACCCCTTACCTGATCTACAGCCACTTCGGTCACCTCAGGGAAGCCCTGCCGTTCCTGTTCCTCTTGCTGTGCCCTCTCCTGCACCTCTTCATGCACGGCGGCCACGGTGGCCACGGCAGCCACGGCGGACCCACACCCCCCAAATGAGTCACCCTCCGGCCCGCACGGGCCAGAAAGGACCCCCATCATGCACCCCACCTCCCTGACAGCCGGCCAGAAAAGCCGCCTGCACCAGCTCACCCAGTTCACCCACCACCGCCTGCTGATTTTGCCCCTGGACCAGGGCCTGGAGCACGGCCCACAGGATTTCCTTCCTCACCCGCACAGCTGGGACACCCACCACCTCTACCCTCTGGCGCACCTCATCCCTTTTTCTGCCGTGGCCCTCCACATCGGGCTGGCCGAGAAGCACCAGGGGCAGAAGTCGGACGTCCCCTGGATCCTCAAACTGAACGGCAAGACCCCAATCCCTCAGGGGAGCCCGCCTTTCGCCGCCCTCAGCGCCCAGGTGGAAGACGCTTTGCGGTTGAATGCCCAGGCGGTGGGTGACACCCTGGATGTGGGGTCCGCCCGGCAAGACGACGACATGGAGCAGTGCGAACGGGTGCGCAGGCAAGCCCACCGGCATGGCCTGCCGGTCATCGTCTGGGCTTACCCCCGGGGGGAACACGTGGACCGTCAGGGGGGACCCAACCATCCCCTCATGGTGCAGTACGCAGCCAGGGTCGCTCAGGAACTCGGTGCGGCCACCTGGAAAGTCAACGTCCCACAGGCAGACATGGAGCACCTCCAGGAGCACCTGCACACCATTTTGCTGGCCGCCGGACCCACCAAAGTGGTGTTTGCAGGGGGTGAACTCACAGAGGAAAACCAGGTGCTGCAAACAGCCAGAATGGTCTTGCAAGCCGGGGCCGCTGGATTGATGTTTGGACGCAACGTCTGGCAACGTCCCTTAGAAGAGGCCCTTGCCCTCTCCCGGCAACTCCTGCACCTCCTCAGGGACGTGTGACATGGCGACCGTACAGAGGTTCATTCCGTTGAAGTTCGATCCCACCTCACTGGGGATGGTGCTGCTGGTGGGGTGGATGGTGCTCCAACACCCCGGCATCCCCAGCCCGGTGCTGACCGCCTTCACGCTGGCCTTGGGTTACGTGCTTTCGGTGCTGCTCCACGAGTACAGCCACGCAAGGATGGCCCGGGTGTTTGGCATACCCACCACCCGGATCACCCTGACTTTTTTCGGCGGTCAGGCGGAATTGCAGCACGACACCCCCACCCCCACCTCCACGTTCATGGTGGCGTTCGCAGGACCGCTCAGCAACCTCTTGCTGGCCTTGCTGCTGCACGTTGCCTTGCTGCTCCAATGGCCAGAAGGGGTGGGGTGGTCCCTGGGGATGCTCAAGACGATCAATGTGCTGCTGGCGGTCAGCAACCTGATTCCAGCCCCTCCCCTCGACGGGGGGCACATGCTGCACAGCGTGATCTGGAAGCTGACCGGGAAACCTGACGTCGCGCAGGCCACGCTCGCCGTCACCGGCGGGGTGTTCCTGCTGCTGCTGGGGGCCGCTGCCGTGTGGATGGCCCTGCGAAACCCGCTGGGTGCTCTGGTGCTGGCCCTCAACGCATCCATGGTGTTCTCCCACCTGATGGGCTGGTGGAAAGAAAGGCAGCACCAACCATGACCCCTGGGGTGTTCCCTGCCGTGTTCCAGGGGTACCTGTCGGACGTGCGTTTCCGCATGGCCCTCGCGGATTCCCCCCACACCCCCGCACTGTGGCTGGAGGTGCTCGCCGAGGACCCAGCCCAGGAGGTGCGGCTGCTGGTGGCCGGCAACCCCCACACCCCGGAGCAGGCCCTGCGGGGTCTGGTGCACGAGACGACCCTGCACCTGAAACTTGCCGGGAATCCCGGCACCCCGCTGGACGTCCTGGAGGCCCTGGCCGCTCAGGGAAACCAGGACGTGAGGGACAGACTCAGCGAAAACCCCGCCAGTCCAGCCACGCTGCTCCGCTCGGTGTTCCAGCACCTCTCCCACGCCGCCCTTCACCACCTGTACCGGCACCCGAACTGCCCAGCAGACCTCCAGCAGCACCTGCTGGCCCTGCACCCCCACTGGAAGCACCACCAGAGCACCCTCCGGGGGCCTTCAGAAAGGCCGATCCTCCCGGAGCCCTGCCAACCTCCGTTCACCTGCGGGTGCACGGGCCAGGAAAGGACCACCGACCATGAAACTCCGCCAGTTGCTGCCGTTGTTGCACCACCGGGAGGTGCTCATCTCCCGTGACCGCTGGAGCCGGGAAGCCCTGCTGGACCACCAGAAGCAGGCCCTCCAGCACCTCATTGAACACGCCGTGAACCACTCCCCTTACTACCGTCACCTGTACGGGGGGCGAACCGACCTCCCCCTGGAGGCCCTCCCGGTAATCACCAAAAAGGAATTGATGGAGCACTTCGATCAGGTGGTCACCGACACCCGCCTCACCCGGGCTGAACTGGAACGTCACCTGCAGGGGGATTTGAAGTCCCCTCACCTCGGGACCCACCAGGTGTGCATGACCTCCGGCACCAGCGGATTGCGGGGCATTTTTCCGTTCAACGAAGCGGAATGGTTGATGGTGATGGCCTCTTACGCCCGGGCGTACAGTTGGGCCGGGGCCACCCCCACGTTGTTCAGGCACATCAAGATGGCGGTGGGGTCCACCACCACCCGCTGGCACCAGTCCTTGCAGGTCGGGGAGACCGCCCACAGTCCCTTCGTGCCGACCTTGCGCCTGGACGTCACCGATCCGTTGGTGGAGAACGTCGTGAAACTCAATCCATTCCAGCCGGACGTGCTGGTGGCGTACAGCTCCATGGGCCGCCAACTGGCCCTCGAGCAACAAAAGCACCGCCTGGACATCCACCCGAAAGTGGTGATGCTGGCCAGCGAGGTGCTCACCGACAGCACCAGAAAATTGATTGAGGACACCTGGGGGGTGACGCCTTTCAACGTGTATGGCCTCACCGAGGGGGCCACGGTGGCCGCCGAATGCCCCCACCACCGCCTGCATGTGTTTGAAGACCTGGTGATCGCAGAAGTGGTGGATGAACAGAACCGGCCCGTCCCGGTGGGAGAGGTGGGCAGCAAGGTGCTGCTGACGGTGCTGTTCGGCCGCACCTTGCCCTTGATCCGTTACGAGGTCACCGACCGGCTGGTGGAGTCCGAAGAAACCTGCCCGTGCGGGATGCCGTACCGCACCCTGAGACCTATTGAGGGCCGCAAGGAGAACCCTTTGCGCCTGCAGGACAGGGCAGGGAGGTGGGTGGAGGTGCACCCGAACCTGTTTGAGGACGTGCTGGGTCCCCTCCCGGTGGGACCGTGGCAGGTTGGGGTGCAAGGGCGGGTGCTGCACGTGCACGTCAGTGGGGATGGGGTGCCGGACGTGCAGAGGCAGGCGGTGCAACACCGCCTGCAAAAGGCCCTCCAGCAACTGGGGCTCGACCAGCAGGTGCAGGTGCATTTCGGGAGGGAGGTGAAGCGCGGCCTGAGCGGGAAACCCATGGGCAACCTGGTCGGACCGTGACCTTGCAGGGGCCCTTCAACCTCGGGGCCAGGGGACGTCCACCACCACTGCACGCACGGCCAGCACCAGCACGGCAAAGGTGAACACCATGCGCACCACCCGTTCAGGCAGGTTTCGGGTCCAGATGGCCCCGAGTTGGGCCCCCCAGAACATCACCAGGGCCATGGCTAGGGCCACCGGCCACACCACCAGTCCCTGCAGGGCGAAGACGATCACGGCGATCAGCGAGGAGAACACATTCAGCCACTTGGTGCCCACCACCGCCTCTTTCAGGGTGAAACCCAGGGTGTGGGTGAACACCACCGTCAGCAGGGTCACGTAGCCTCCGCTGAACAGCCCCCCGTAAATCCCCAGCAGGAACGTCAACGCCCAGCCCCACCAGGGGTTCTTGTGGGATGGGGGTGGGGTAGGGGAAGGTCTGAGCACCACCCAGGCCATGACCAGCATGGCGGCCACCACCACCCCCTTCAAAGAGGAGGTGGGCAAAACCGTGACCAGCAAAGCGCCCAGCAGGGACCCACCCACCGTCAGGGCGGTGAGGCCGCTGAGGGAGTGGAGTTGCAACTCTCCGCTTTTCCAAAACTGGCTGGAGGCCCCCAGGCTGAGGGCGGTGAGGGCCACCATGTTGCTGGCGATGGCTTCAGGTGCAGCCATGCCCAGGGCGAGCATCACCGGGACCGTGATCAGGGACGTGGCGCCCGTCACCACGCTGATCACGCTGGTCAGGAAAGCCACGGGCAGCAAGATCAACAGGTCGGTGCCCAGCACCCGTCCATCATAGGGGTGCGACACGCTGCAGGCAAGGTGGTTTTCAGGGCGGGGTTCAGTGGTGTCGCAACTGCCGGTGGGCTTCCACCACCCAGTCCGGGTCGTGCAGGTGGTCGGGGAGTGCGTGGCGCACCACCTCCCGTTGCAGGTGGCGGAGTTCCTCTTGCAGGGCCTGCAGGTGGCACAACACCCGGTGGGTGGAAGGGTGGGGGTGTTGCATGAGGGTGTGGAGTTCCTGCAGGTGGTCTTGGATGCGCTGGAGTTTGCGGATCAGGCAGCGGTCCATAAAACCTCCAATCCCCCGGTGGGGATGTTAAGTTATTTTGTCTGATCATTTGGCTGGCCGCAAGAGAAAAGTGTCCTGACAGTGACTCTTGACTTTGCCTGTGAAACGCAGCACAATAAAACCATAAATCCCCCCTAGGGGGATAACAGGTGAGTCGTTCCCTCACCCCACGGAGGAACCATGACCAGCCACACCCACCACCACACCCACACCATTGAAGTCGAACTCAAAAACTGCCACAGCGGCACCGACCTCGAACACTTCGAACGCCAGGCGAAACACATCCCCGGGGTGCAACACGTGCACCTCGACCGCACCCGCATGGTCGCCCACATCACCACCACCCTCACCGAACAAAACCTCCACCAGCACCTCGAACAACAGGGCTTCCTCTGCACCTGCAAAAACCCCCCCCACCATCCCACCCCCCCTGCCTCCAAAACCACCGAGACGGCCCCAACACACACCCACCCCACGCCCTCCGCACCCACAAGCCCCACCCCAGATGCCCACGCTGGACATGGTGGACATGGAGGAACGCACACCCCAGATGCCCACGCCGGGCATGGTGGAATGCACACCCCAGATGCTCACGCCGGGCATGGCGGAATGCACACCCCAGATGCCCACGCCGGGCATGGTGGAATGCACACACCGGATGCTCACGCTGGGCATGGTGGGCACGAGGGTCACGGACCGGAAATGATCCGGGAGATGCTCGTCAAGGGCATCTTCTCCCTGATCCTCACGGTTCCCGCCGTCCTGTACTCCCCCATCGGGGAGAGCCTGGGCTTCAAGGGCATGCCTCCTTTTGGGCTTTCGATGGAGGTGTTCGGGTTTTTGCTCACCACGCCTGTGATCCTGTGGGGGGGGAGCCTGTTCACCACCAGCGCCTGGCGGGCCCTCAAGCACCGGGAAGCCAACATGATGACCCTGATTGCCCTGGGCATCTGGGTGAGTTACCTGTACTCGGTGGCCGCCACCTTCCTCTTCAAAGGGGAAGTGTTTTACGAAGCCGCGGCGATGCTCACCACCTTCTCGATTGCGGGGCACTGGCTGGAAATGCGGGCCCGGTACCACACCGGGAAGGCGGTGGAGGCCCTGCTCAAACTGGTTCCGGAGACCGCCCGGGTGGCCAGGGACAACCAGGAAATCACGGTGCCGCTGTCTGAAGTGAAAGCCGGGGACACCCTCTCCGTGAAGCCCGGGGACCGCGTCCCGGTGGACGGCCAGGTCACTTCGGGTGAGAGTTACGTCGATGAGAGCATGATCACCGGGGAGCCCATTCCGGTGTTGAAAAAAGCCGGGGAAGCCGTGACGGGCGGGACGGTCAACAAGGACGGGTCGTTCCGCATGGAGGCCCAGAAGGTCGGTTCGGACACGGCCCTGGCGAACATCGTGCGGATGGTGCAAGACGCCCAGGGCAGCCAGGCCCCCGCACAGCGCCTCGCGGACACCGCCGGGCGGTACCTGGTGTATGTGGCTTTGCTGGCAGGGCTCGTCACCTTCGCCGTGTGGATGCTGCTCACTGGCAACCTGGTGTTTGCCCTCACTGCAGCCGTTTCGACCATCGTGATCACCTGCCCGGACGCCCTGGCGCTCGCCACCCCCACCGCCATCACCGTGGGGATGGGCCGGGCCGCCAAAGAGGGGGTGCTCTTCAAGAACGCCACCCACCTAGAGAACACCGCCGGGCTGGACACCGTGGTGTTCGACAAGACCGGCACCCTCACCGAAGGCAAACCTTCCCTCACCCGCATCGTGGCCCTTTCGGGCAGTGAGGATGAGGTGCTGCGTCTGGCGGCCAGTGTGGACCGGCACAGCGATCACCCCCTCGCCCGGGCCATTGTGGACGGAGCGAAAGCGAGAAACCTTTCCTTGTGGGAAACCACCGGCTTCCAGAACATCTCGGGTTTCGGGGTGCAGGCAGGGCTGGAGGGTGCGATGGTGCGGGTGGGAAATGTGGATTTGATGGTGCGGGAGAACATCCCCACCCTGGACGCTTCCTCTCAGGCCGATGAGGCCGCTTTGCGGGGGGAGACGGTGATGTACGTGGCGAAAGGGGGGGAACTCATGGGGCTCGTTGGGGTGTCCGATCAGGTGCGTTCGGAGGCCACCAGGGCCATCCGGGACCTGCATCAGCTGGGCATCAAAACGGTGATGCTCACCGGGGACAACGAGCACACCGCCCGTGCGGTGGCGAGACAGGTCGGCATCGATGAGGTGATTGCTGGCGTGAAACCCGACCAGAAGCAATCCAGGATCGAGGGGCTGATGCAGGGCGGCAAGCGGGTCGCCATGGTCGGGGACGGCATCAACGACGCGCCTGCGCTCGCCACCGCCACGGTCGGCATTGCGATTGGGGCTGGCACCGACGTGGCCATTGAGACCGCCGGGGTGGTTTTGCTGCAGGACAATCCAGCAGCAGTGCCGGTGGCCATCCGCCTCGCGAGAGCGGTGAACGGGAAAATCAAACAGAACCTGTTCTGGGCTGCGATTTACAACGTGCTGGCCATTCCGGTCGCTGCAGGTGTCCTCTACCCGTCTCTGGGCCTCTTGCTGAAACCCGAGTGGGCGGCTTTGCTGATGAGCATTTCCACGGTGACGGTCACCCTCAACGCCCTGTCCCTGAACCGGCTGCGGGTGGGCACGGCCCACTGAGGTTCAGTCCTTCAGGAAACCCGGTGGTCACCGGGTTTCTTTTTGCAATGTGTATCTGACCACCTCCACCCAGTGCTCGGAGGGGAAGTCCTTCTGGTGGGGGTCGACCAGCACCCCCTGCACCCCGTGCCTGGCCTGCAAGACGGTCAGCCGGGTGAGGGCATGGAGGGTGGTCCTTTTGCACTGCACCACCAGGGGGCCGTGTTCGAAGTACAGGTCGAACGGCCATGGTCCGGCCCGCCACAACCGCCTCGGGAGGTGCTCCTGGCATTCGTGTTCCAGCAACCGCAGGAATGCGCGTTCGGCGGGATAGAGTTCCTGAATGGGTGCTTCCATCAGGGCGGCGTGCTGCAAGGCCTGCATCAGGTGATGCTGGTGCCGGACGTGCACGGCGGGGGTGAGGCGGCCTTTGCGGCCATCTCGCATGGTGAATTGTTTGAGGGTGTGGGGTGGGAGGGGCACACTGGGGTGCTGCTGGAGTTTCTGCCAGCACTGTCCCGGCATCGGCACCTGGAGGCTTTTCAGCAGGTGGTGGATGGAGATGTGGTGGTGTTCCACCTGAAACAGGGGCAGGTCAGGGTCCATGGATGCCTCAACGTCATTGTCCCGCAGCATCTTAGGGGCAGGGTGTGAAGCTTGTGTAAAGGGCGGCTGAACGAACCTGAAGGCCATGTATAAAAGTCGTACAAAACGAAAAAAGATCGTCTGAGACACAATTTTCTCTTTCGCTCGGGGAGATTTGTTACGGTGCCCTTCCCCCCTTTCGGCCATCTTGAGAAAAGCCACCCCACCCGGGGCGGGAAATTCACACTTCAGGAGGACCCCATGAACCACCAGGCCACCCACACCGCCAGCCGGAGTTTGCAAGCCTGCATTCAAATGTGCCAGGACTGCCACACCACCTGCCTGCAGACCCTTTCTTACTGCCTCACCCAGGGGGGCGAGCACACCGAAAAAGGGCACCTCACCACCCTTCAAGACTGCGCCGACATCTGCCAGACCAGTGCGGACTTCATGCTCAGGGAAAGCCACCTGCACCAGCACACCTGCCAGGCTTGCGCCGAAATCTGTCTGCACTGCGCCGAGCACTGCAGCAAAATGAACGACGAAACCATGCAGCGCTGCGCGGACGTGTGCCGCCAGTGCGCCGAAAGCTGCCGTGAAATGGCCAGCATGCACCACTGAGGAGAACCCCATGAAAACCCTGCTCACCACCCTGCTGCTCACCGGCTTCGCCTTCGCCCAGGACCACACCACCATGAACATGCAAAACATGACCGGCATGCAAATGATGCAAATGCCCGGCATGGACCAGATGATGAAATTGACCGGCAAGGACTTCAACCGGGCCTTCCTCAGCATGATGATCCCCCACCACCAGGGGGCCATCGACATGGCCGAAATGGCACTGAAGATGGGCAAGGACGCAAAAGTGAAACAGTGGGCCAGGCAGATCATTCAAGACCAGAAAAAAGAAATCGCCCAGATGCAAAAACTGCTGGCCACCCAGGGGGGCATGGATGAAGAGATGGCCGGCCAGATGAAAAGCATGATGGAGATGCCGGACATGCAAGGCATGGATCCGGACAAAATGTTCGTGCAGATGATGATCCCCCACCACGCCAGCGCCATTCACATGGCGGGCATGGCCCTGGAGAAAAGCGGGAATTTTGAGGTGCTGCGCCTCGCCCGGAACATCGTCACCGCCCAGGGCAAGGAAATCCTGGATTTCAAAATGTGGCTCTCCAAACACTGACCACCCAGAGGCAGATGGGGCAAGCCCCATCTGCCTTTACGGTTTTTTCACGCACCTGCCGTACAGTGAACCCATGAAGCACTGGACGGCCTTGTTGTTTTTCACTTCCCTGGCGTTCGCGAGCCCCCTCCCCAGCCGGGATGCCCATGCGGTGGTGTGGCTGACGGACGGCCGGGTGCTCGTCGGGCACCACGACGGCATCTTGCAAAGCAAAAGCCCCTTCAAAACCTGGAGGAAACTTTTGCAGCAAACCAACCTTGACGCCATGAACCTCACCCCCCTGGAGGGCCGCCTGCGCCTCACCGGGCATGGCATTTTTGGGGATGTGAGCCTGGCCGGCACTTTCACCCCCCTGACGCCCGCAGGGCTCCCCACCATGCCGGACGTGCACGGTTACACCCGGCTGACTGAAAAGGTGCATTACGCCCTCATCGTCGGGCTGGGCGTCATGAAAAGCCAGGACGCAGGCCAGAGCTGGAAGAAAGCCCCCCTTCCCGATGACACCTTCCGGCTGCTCGGCACCCCACGGGGCCTCACCGGGGTGAGTGACACCCTGGGCCTCTTTGAAGTGCAAGGGAACCGCACTGTGAAAATCCCCACCC
Organism: Deinococcus cellulosilyticus NBRC 106333 = KACC 11606; assembly: GCF_007990775.1. Classification (NCBI taxonomy): domain Bacteria; kingdom Thermotogati; phylum Deinococcota; class Deinococci; order Deinococcales; family Deinococcaceae; genus Deinococcus; species Deinococcus cellulosilyticus. The sequence continues at coordinate 58,219 of NZ_BJXB01000009.1, forward strand.
CTTACCCGGTGATGAACGTGCAGCAGGACACTTCTGGCCGGTACTGGCTTGCCACCGCCGCCGGGGTGTTCGTGCAAGACGGCAAACGCTGGAAGAAGACCTCTGGTGAGGTGCTGCTCGCTTTCGCGGTGCACGCCAAGGACCCCACGCGCATTTTTGGCGTCACCAGCAAGGGGGAAGGGCTGCAGGTGCAGGAAGCCCCCGCCCCCCGTTAGACAAGAACCTCAGGCCCCCATGCGGATTGCACAGGGCTGGACCGATTGGGCCACCCGCCCGATTGTACCTTTACACAATTTTATGTTTCCTTGTTATGGTCCCCCTTGATGCCCAGAGTCCTCCTTGTGCTCCTCGCCCTGAGCCTCACCTCGGCCAATGCCGCCCAGACTTACACTGTCCAGAAAGGCGATACCCTCACCTGAATCGTCCGGCAGCAGGTCCTCAACATCGACACCTGCTTGAAGCCAACCGGAACATCAAAAACATCACCAGCCTGCACATCGGACAGAAACTCACCCTGCCTGCCAAAACCACCCGCAAAGGCAGTGCCAAAGCGCAATTCACGCCCGCAGGGCTCAGCCAGGAAACCTGGACGTGGCCCCTCAATGGCAAAATCACCAGCGGTTTCGGTTACCGCACCCTGGTGGTGGCGGGCAGCAACTTCCACGGTGGACTGGACATCTTCGCGCCGCAAGGCACCCTCATAAAAGCCGCCCGTTTCAGCACCGTGTACGCCGGGTTTGATTCCAGCGGGTACGGCAACACCGTGGTGATCAACCATGGGGGCGGCTGGCAAAGCCGCTACAGCCACAACAGCCAACTTCTGGTGCAGGTCGGACAGCACGTGCAAAACGGGCAGGCCATCGCCCTGGTGGGCCGCACCGGGTACGCCACCGGAGCGCACCTCGATTACCGCATCACCTTCAACGGCCGTGAACTCGACCCCCTCAAAATCCACTGACCTCCGCTCCAACCCTGATGATTTTTTGCACCCTGGGATGCTTGATTGGGGCCAGCCTGGGTCAACACCTGCCTCTGGACAGGGTGCACCATCCGGGGGGGATGCCCAGGCGAGGCGGTTCAGAGACGTGTGAGGATGTGGTGTGTAAGGTCAGGCATGACCGACTGGACCCCACCCCCCGATTTGCCCTGGCCTGCATTGCAGGTGAGGGATGGGGAGGTGTTCACGGTGAACCATGCCAGCACCATCCGCACCCTGTACGTGGAAGCCCTGTTGCGAGACCCACAGGTGAGGTCCGGTGAGGTCCGGGCATTGCTGATCCAGGCCCTGTCTTGCCGCTGGGCAGACGTGTGGGAAAGGGCGTTTTCTGAACTCTGGCATCCTTCGGATGCCGGGGCACAACCATTCCTTTTGGGGTTTGTGCGGTTGTGCCAGCAGTTCGAACCTGACCTGGAGGGGTGAGGCCGCCTGAACCCGTGCGTGGTCTCTTCAAGGCTGGGTGCCCTTGGCACCGTCCATCCTCGCGTTCTGTGTCGGGTGAACCTTTCCAGTGCGGGTGACTCCGTCCCTTTCGCCTTGCAAATCAAGTGTTTGGCTCGACGGGCAGGCTCCCTGAGAAAGGCGCAGTGCGGCGGACCGGGATGGTGTGTCCTGCTTGTGTTCGGTCGTCCGGGGCATTCCATCCAACTTGGGTCATGCACCACGCCAGGCGGTCAGCCAGAACCGCAGCCATCACACCCGGTCCTTCTGAGGTGCATCAAACAGTGTAAATCCTGTGCGTGTGGTGTCACAGTCAGGTTGAGGCATCCAGGGAGAGCCGGAAACGCACCCCGGAAATCGTTCTCCATCATCAGGGACTTCCGCCCACATGCCAGGCTTTCTGGGGTGCCCCTGTGCTTCATCCCTGTGCGTTGGAGAGGAGCCCGAGTGGACCAGCAGCAAAATGGCGGCTCCCGCAAAAATGCGGTAAAGGGCGAACCCCTGGAAGTTGTGCCGGGCAATGAATTTGAGGAACCACCCGATGGAGAGCAAAGCCACCCCGAAGGCCACCCCCAATCCCACGAAAATGGTGGTGGCCTCTTGTGGTCCTGTCCCTTGCAGGTCTTTGACCAGGGACAGCAGCGAAGCTGCGCCCAGCACCGGAATGGAGAGGTAGAAACTGAATCCGGTGGCAGCAGAGCGGCCCATGCCCGAGAGCAGGCCTCCCACGATGGTGCTGGCACTCCTGGATACCCCGGGAATCAAGGGGAACACCTGAAACAGGCCCACGGTCACCGCCTGCCTCAGGGTGACTTTTGTGGCCTCATGGGTGGTTTGCCGGTGGGGCAGGCGTTCCACCACCAGCATGACCACCCCTCCAATGATCAAGGAGACGGCCACCACCGTGGCATTGAAAAAATGGGCTTCGATGGTGTTCTTCAACAGCAAAGCCAGAACCCCTGCGGGCAGGGCGGCCACAAGGATGGTCAGCCAGAACCGCTGGGTGTCCCTGGAGGTGGTGATGTGACGGGCCTGCCCCAGGAGGTCTTTCGAGTAGAAGACCAGCACGGCCAGCACCCCGCCGAGTTGAATGAGGATCTCGAACAGTTTGCTGCTTTTGAAGTGCATGAGGTCAGCCGTGACAATCAGGTGTCCGGTGGATGAGATGGGCAGAAATTCGGTGATGCCTTCCACCACACCCACGATGAGGAGGTTGACTGAATTGAGCATGTAACCTCTTCTTTAAAGGGCCCGATGGAAGGAATGCAGAGGGGACTGAAACGCTCTGGGGGCCGTTGGGGTGAGCCGGGTTTTTCAGCCTTGTGGGTGGGACTTCAGTCGGTCTTTTGGGCTGGTTTGCCAGGGGGAGCGGTGGGCAAGCAAGGCCAGCAGCACCAACCATGACAGCCCCACCACCCAGTTCCCGTACTTGACGTACAGGGTTTCACCGTCCATTGGGGTGTACTTCCCGAGCAGCACCCCCCTCACCCCCCGGGGCAAGCTGGTCAGGGTTTCTCCCTCTGGTCCCACCACCGCGGTGATGCCGTCGTTCCCGGCCCGCAGCAGGTAACGGCGGGTTTCGATGGCCCGCACGGTGCCCATCAGGAAGTGCTGTCTCGCACCCAGCCCCTGCCCGAACCAGCTGTCGTTGCTGACGTTGACCAGCACCTGTGCCCCCTTCTTCACCAGTTGCCGGGTGAGGTCCGGGAAGGTCGATTCGTAACAGATGTAGGTGCCGTAACGGACCCCACCCACCTCCAGGGGGGTCTGCACCGTTCCCGGGGTCACCCCCCTGAGTTCAGGGAGCCCCATGCTGGAGAACACCCAGCGGTACATTTCAGGCAGCTGGTCTTGCAGGGGGAAACGCTCCCCAAACGGCACCAGGATCCTTTTGTCGTACGCAGCTGACCCGGACGCAGAAAGTCCGGTGACCGAATTGAAGGACCGGTCACCGTCCCAGCGGGGTGCGCCCACCAGCCAGCGGGGGTTGATGTGCAGCAGTTCGGCTTTCCGTTTTTCATCCAGTGCCACCGGGGAGGCGGTCTCTGGCCACACCACCAGGGCGTCGTCTGGGACGCCCTGTGAGAGTGACAGGTAGGTGCTGAGTTCGTCTTGCTGCCGGCCCCGGGCTTTTTGTTCGGGGGGGATGCTGCCCTGCACCAGGGCTGCCTTCAAAGCACCAGGTGGGGTGGAGGTGGGGGCGAGTCCGGCCACCACCGCTGCCCCCAGCAACGGGAGGGTGAAAAACAACACCGGAGAAATGCGGGGAAGCTGGGCCAGAAAGCAGGCCAGCAGCATCCCCAGCAGGGACAGCAAATACACCCCGCCCACGTCCGCCACCTGCGCCACCGGTGAGCCCACCCACAAGTACCCCAGGGTGCCCCAGGTGAACTGGAACACCCCCAGGCTGCGCAGGTGCTCCATCACCACCCAGCTGAACGGCAAGGCCAGCAGGACGTTTCCTCCGTACAGCAGGCGGGTCAGGGCGGCGGTGAACGCCCACATGCCAGCGAGGATCGGCACCATCAGCGCAAACAGCAGGTAACTGATGGGGCCGAACAACGCCCCCAGGCTGGCTGGCAACCACCACAGGTGCAAGGTGAAGAACCCAACGGCGAACCAAAACACCCTGACGAACACCCCTTTGCTGGGGGTGTTGGGAAGTTGAGAAAACAACACCCCCAGCAGCACCGGGGTCAGCCAGGACAGTTTCGTGGTCAGGAACAAGAGGCCCGTCCCTGCGCCCAGCAACAAAAAAACCCATCCACGCCCGGGCTTCACTTCATGTCCATCCCGGGCATGTCTTGCATGTCGGGTGCCCCCTGGGTTTGCTGGCCTGCAGGACGCATGGGCATCCCCCCCGTGGTGCGGGGTTTCATGGTGTCAAAGAGGGCCAGCACCATCCAGGTCAGCAACCCCAGGGCCACGGCCCAGCCCAGCAACTTTTGTTTCCACCTGTTCACCCGCTCACTTTATGCAGGAGGTGTGAAAATCCTGTAAAGGGAACGGCAGCCTGGGGAAGGACCACAACACCAACGTCAGCAGGTGCACTTTAAAGGACCGCTTTGCGCCCCAGCCTCCTGGACGCACATTCTGGCAGCCGGGGTGGGGGGTTGGCACGCCACCTTTCGCATCGGTCGTCCTGGAGGCCCAGGGGTCACAGGGTTCGGTGAGGCTCCGGGGTGAGACCGGATGGTGATCGATAAGGCCATCCGCTGGTCCTGCCTTTACCGTTTTTTCACGTTGGGGGTTCACACTGACCCCATCGATGAGACCCTTTCCTGCAATTTCCCAACCCATTTGCTGCCCTGTGCGTTCCCGAAAGGCCTGTCCGTGACCTGGCGTTTCGGCACCTTCAAAGGCATCCCTTTGCACTGGGATCCGTTGCTGGTGGTGTTCGGCCTGGTGTGGATGTGGCGGCACCTGCAGGCTTCAGGTGGCTCCGTGTTCACCTTGGGCTGGCCGGTGTTCCTGTGGGTTTCGGTGCTGGTTCATGAACTGGCCCATGCCCAGGTGGCCCTCGCTTTGCGGCAGTCGGTCACCTCCATCTCCGTCCACCTGCTGGGTGGGCAAGTCGAACTGGAACAGGATCCCGCCACGCCGCACCTCGAATTCTGGATCGCTGTGGCCGGACCCCTCAGCAACCTGCTGCTGTGCTTGCTGTTGTGGGGAACCTGGATGGTGTATCCAGAGGTTCAGGCGGGGTTGCAACCTGCCTTTCAATTGAACCTGGGGCTCGCGGTGTTCAACCTGCTGCCAGGGCTTCCGCTGGACGGGGGGCATGTGCTGCGAGCGGCCCTCTGGACGTACACCCGGGACGAAACCCGGGCCACCCGGGTGGCTGCCCAGGCGGGACAGGTCCTGGCTGCGCTGGTCATGCTGTATGGGGTGACGGCAGGTTTCAGGGGTAACCTGCTGCTGATGGTCGTCTTGGTCTGGACGGGAGGGTCGATGTTCCGTTCGGCCCGGTCCCAGCAAGAACCCCTGGGGTGAGCAGGCTTTGCGGCATTTGCATGCCTGGCAGGATCAGGGCATGACCCCCTGTTCCGTTGAGGACTTTTCTGAAACCCTGTTGAACACACTGGCAGGGGCAGGGTGGGCACCCTCAGCGTGGAGGAACGGTGCGATCGACAGCCAAACCTGGGGCAGGTGCAATCAGCTCGTTCCGTCCTGCCATGTCCACCCCCTGAAGGCCAATCCATCGGGGCTGCTGGCACCCTGGATCCTCCTTCAAAGCCCCAGCAGGCTGTCTTCAAAGAGGCTGCGGTTCAACGACATGGTTGCCACGGCGCCCCGGCTGCTGCAGCCACCCCCAACTGGGTGCGCACCACATGGGAGATGTCCCGCGCCACAAACAATCCTGGAACCGAGGTGCGACGGTGGGCGTCTGGGTGTTCAGGCCTTCTATGGTGGTCCTGGGGTGTGAAAATCCTGTAAAGGGGTAGGATGAAGCCATGAAGGTTTCTTTTGTGGACCTGCTGTCCAGGCACCGCACCGATGACCATTCCGTTTGCCACACCTGGTTTTTGACCGAGGACCGCCTGAAGTCGTTTCGTACGGTGCGGCGCGGGGTACAGCAAGTGGTGGAGGACATTGAAAATGGGGTGTTCCCGAATGACTTCAAGGGGTCGAGCCTGGAGGTGGTGATGACCGCCATCACCGAGCAGAAGCAGGTGTTTCAGGGTGCGGCGCATGCCTTTTACTGGAAACCGAAACTGCGCATCCCGGACATTTAGGAGAGCCCGGCGAACCAGCGGGCCTTCATGCGTTTCCTGTCCTGTGCCCTCCGGGCGACCTCCGAACCGCATTTGTTGGAGGCCATCCGGCAACTGGACGCCCAGCACATCAAGGGGCTGGGGCCTGCAGCGGCGAACATCCTGTATTTTCTGCACCCCACGTGGATTCCGGCGTTCAACACTGAATTTTGAAGGGCTTCAATGTGCTGACCGGATCGAAGTTGAAGCTGGGGTCCTGGTCGGATTACCTCCTGATGCGCCAGGGCATGCTGGGCTTGCAGCACGAACACCGCCTGTTGTCCCGCGACCTGGGGGAACTCTCTGGGCTGTTGTTCGAAGTGGGCCTGGGGCGGGTGGTGGTGGAAGGCAACGTGGATGTGGCGGTGCAGGCTGAGCACCTCAAGGTGGAAAAAAAACGCCTGAAGAAAGTGGACCTGGACGTGAGAGAGGAGGATTTGCACAGCCGCATGCAGGCGCACCTCCTCAAAGTCGGGCGGGCCCTGGGCCACCAGGTGTGGGTGGCCCGCAACGACCGGTCCCGGCCGAACTGCCATGGCGGCACCCTGGGGGAAGGCACCCTGGGGACAGCCTCTCGCACCTGAAGTTGCCTGCAGAGGTGCAGGGCACCGTGGAACTCATCGACGTGTTGTGGCTTTCCGGCACCGAAGTGAAGTGCGCCTTTGAGGTGGAGAAAAGCACCTCGATTTACTCGGGGATTTTGCGCCTGCAGGACCTCAGCCTCACCTTGCCGGACCTGCCGCACCTGTACCTGGTGGCGCCCGATGAACGAGAAAGGGAGGTGGGGGCGCAACTGAAACGCCCCAGTTTCGCCCACCTGGTCAACAAACCACACCTGCTGTCTTTTGGTGCCTTGGAAGAGAACTGCCTCCACCTGTGCCAGTTCGGGGAGTCCAGGGAGGTGCTGCGCCGCATCGCCCGGTCATTTTGACCCTTTACAGAAATCACACACAACCGTTCTACCCTGAGGTCGGAGGTTCACATGAAACGAACTTTGATTGCACTGCTCGTCCCCACCTTGTTTTCGGTGGGCCTGGCACAAATGGACCACGGCAACATGCAAATGGAGATGCCGCTGGGCAGCACCATGGACCTGGGTGGCCTGGAGAAACTGAGTGGCAAGGCGTTTGACCGGGCGTTTCTGAGCATGATGGTCCCCCACCACCAGGAAGCCATTGACATGGCAAAGGCGGTGCTCCCGAAAAGCAAAGACGCCCAGGTGAAAAAATGGGCCCAGGCGATCATCAAAGACCAGCAGAAGGAAATCACCCAAATGAACACCTTGCTGAAAACCCTCGGTGGGGTGGACAGCAAGATGCAGCAGGCCATGGAGAAAGGCATGACGGGCATGACCGACATGGTCAAGAAAGCCAAAGACGCCGACCGGGCGTTCGTGGAAGGCATGCTCCCACACCACGCCAGTGCCATTTCGATGGCGAACCTCGCCCTGGAGGTCAGCGACAACGAAACCGTCCTGAAACTCGCCCGGGACATTGTGGTGGTGCAGGCCGGAGAAATTTATGGTTTCAAGCAGTGGCTGGAGAAGTGAATTGAACAGGCTGGAAGGAAGCTGCCCTGAGGGGCAGTTTTTTCAGCCAGGAGGCAGGTATGGCGCGCATTTTGATCATGGATGACGACCCGAACATCCACCACATCCTCTCAGCGTACCTGGTGCGGGACGGACACACCGTCTTGCAGGCCATGGACGGCACAATCGGCCTGCAACTGGAGGGTGAAGCGGACGTTTTGATCATCGACTGGATGATGCCCGGAGTGAGTGGGGTGCAGGTGATTGAACACCTGCGGACGCAGGGCTGCGTGAAACCGGTGCTCTTGCTCACCGCCCGCAGCGACGAGGGGGACAAACTGCAAGGCCTGGACCTCGGGGCGGACGATTACGTGGTCAAGCCCTTCTCACCCCGGGAGGTCACCGCCCGCATCCGGGCGCTGATCCGGCGGGCAGGCATCAAGGATGAAATCACCTGCGGGACGCTCACCGTGAAACCCCAGTCCCACCAGGTGTGGGTGGAGGGCCGGGAGGTTTCGCTCTCCAAACTGGAGTTCGATCTGCTCTTGGCGTTCCTCAGCACCCCGGGGATGGTGTGGAGTCGGGAAAGGCTGCTTTCCAGGGTGTGGGGGAGTGACTTTCCCGAGATGGACCGGGTGGTGGACGTGCACGTCAAGAACCTGCGGAGGAAACTCCAGGACGACCCGGAGAACCCGACGTTCATTGAGACGGTGCGCGGGGTGGGGTACCGACTCAGGGAGCAGGAGTGAAATTCTACCCCAAGCTGTTCCTCACCCACTTGCTGGTGAGTTTGATTGGCCTCTTCGTGGTGTTCGGGGTGGCGGAACTGGCCGCCCCGGCGTTCTACCGGGAGCACATCAGGATGATGGTCAGAGAGTTCGGGCAGCAAGGGGACAACCTGCACCTGGAACTTGAGCGGGGCTTCCGGAACACCGTGACCTCCGCGATCCTGGTGGCGATTCCGGTGGCGGTCCTGGTGGGGTTGCTCAGCACGCACTTCCTGATGCGCCGCATCGTGAAGTCCGTGCAGGCCCTCGGGGACGGCAGCCAGGCGATCAGTTCCGGGCGTTACAACCTGAGGCTCCCTGAAGACGGCCAGGACGAACTCTCCCAGCTGGCCCGCAACTTCAACCGCATGGCGCAGGCCCTGTCGGACGTTGAGAAAACCCGTGTGGAAATGATCACCAACGTCGCCCATGACCTGCGCACCCCCCTCTCCGCCCTCAGGGGGTACAGCGAGGGCCTGATTGACGGGGTGATGGAAGGGGACGTGGTGGCCTTGAAGGTGCTGTCGGAAGTCTCCCACATGGAGCGCCTGGTGCAAGACCTCTCACTGGTCTCCAAAGTGGAGGCCGGAAAGGTGGAGCTTCACCCTTCGGAGGTCAACGCCACGCAGGTGCTGGATGAAGCTTTTGAACGGTTCCGCGCGGCGTTCGAGGACCGGCAGGTGGAATTGCGGGTGCTTCCCAGCCCCGGGTTGCAGGTGCAGGCCGACCGGGACCGGCTGTCCCAGGTGCTGAACAACCTGCTTTCCAATGCGCTCAGGCACACCCCTCAAGGGGGACGGGTGACCCTGGGGGTGCAGAAACACGCCCACCAGGGGGTGTTCATGGTGTCCGACACCGGGCCGGGCATCCCCGCCGAGCACCAGGGGCGGATTTTTGACCGGTTTTACCGCATCGACACGCACCGCAACCGCGAGGAGGGGGGAAGCGGGGTGGGCCTCACCATCGTGAGGGGCCTCGTGGAGTTGATGGGCGGGGAGGTGGGGGTCCGGTCCCGTCCAGGCAGCACCGAATTCTGGTTCACCTTGCCGCTGAGCTCCCCACAGGGAGGGGAAGCATGAAGGTCGTGTGGGTCATGGTCCTGCTGTGGTGTTCGGTGGCACTTGCCAGCGAGTACCAGGTGGAAAAAGGAGACACCCTCCAGGCCCTTGCAAAGGAATTCGAAGTGACGGTCGAGCGGCTCTTGTGGGCGAACCCCGAATTGAAAGACCAGCATGACCTGGTGGTCGGGCAGGTGATTCACATTCCGGTGGGCCGCACCTCCCGTTTCTTCCCACAAGAGTACCTGCTGGACTCGGTTCCGGTGTTGAAGTGGGTGTGGCCGGTGGACGGCAAAATCACCAGCGGCTTCGGGACCCGCACGCTGGTGGTGGCGGGCAGCAATCACCACCCGGGGGTGGACATCGCCCAGAAGACCGGCACGCCCGTGAAGGCCGCCCGGGCGGGGGTGGTCAAGGTGGCTGGCTGGGACAACACGGGCTTCGGGAACACCGTGGTGATCGACCATGGGGACGGCTGGACCACCCGCTACAGCCACAACAGCCAACTCAGGGTGAAGGCCGGACAGCAGGTGGTGGACGGAGAAGTCATCGCGGAAGTTGGATCGACAGGGTTCTCCACCGGGCCGCACCTGGACTTCCGCATGACCTACCAGGGCGCCCTGGTGGACCCCGTGCGGGTGTTTGAGCGGAGCATCAGGCGGTGACGTTGGATGAAGGAAAAACCGCTGAAGCACAACCACCCCTGGAGGGTGGATCTCCCCCTGGTGCTCTTGCTGCTGATCGTGCTCACCCAGGTGGTGTTGCGCCCCACCGGGCCGCACCCGCTGGTCGGGCGGGACGCACCGGGGTTCATCCTGGAAGACCACCATGGTCGGGCGGTGGCCGTGCCGTCCGGACGGGTGGCCCTGGTGCAGTTCCAGCCGGCCCGGTGCCGCACCTGCCCTGCGAACCGGAAGGTGCTGGACCTCCTGCAGCGAATGCACGGCAGGCAGGTGCAGGTGATCACCGTGACCGAACCAGGTCCGGGGAGGCTTGCCCATGCCGGTCACCTGGAAGTGCATGATGTTGGGGCCAGGGTGTCCCGCCAGTACGGGACGACCGGGCAACCCCTGACGGTGCTGATCGGCAAGGAAGGGAAAGTGCTGTGGGTGCACCGTGGGGCTTTCACGTCCTTTGCGGCCCGGGAAGCCCTGAAGCGGGTGGGGCTCGCCCGGTGACCCAAGGATCCGCAAGCATCCCCACTGGCTTTGTGGGGATGCTTGTAAAGCTCAGACCTGCCCAGCAGGGCGTCAGCAGCAGCGCCTGTGGTAGCCACCCCACGGTGAGGCCCACCCACCGGCGAGCAGACCGGGCAGGGTGAGGGGGATTTCACCGGACTGGATTTTCAGGTCCGCGTCCCCGGTGTGCATCAATGAAGGCTGCGGCAGCGCCGAGGTCTTCGGTGTTCAGGGTGAGGGATTTCGCCCAGGCCTGCAGGAGGATTTTGCCGTTCAGGTTTTCTCCGGGCACCACCAGGAGGCCGTCCCACATGCCTTTGTGGGTGCCAGCCCACTTTTTGAGGGTCTGCTGGGTGGGTTCGGTGAGGGTGCCGTAGTGGACGATCACCGAACCGTGCTCGAGGGCGTGGACGAGTTCTTCTTTCTTCTGGGGGGTGGTGTAAAAGCCAGGGTTCACCCAGGTCTGGCTGTGGGGACCGCTGGTGGGGTGGTCTTCGTTGTAGTTGTGGGTCTGGCCTGCTTCGAGGTGGGTGCGGCCGTTGTCGGCGTGTTTCTGGGTGTGTTCGAGGGCTGGTTGGTTCTCGGCGGCGAGGGTTTCAAGGGTGGGTCCGGAGGGTTTGGGCCACAGGAGGTAGGTGAGGGTCCCGAGGACAGTGAGGGTGATCAGGGCGAGGGGCAGGGGGTTTCTTTTGGGGGAGGTGGGTGGGGTGCGGGTGGGCATGTCAAAGGCATTGTGACGGTTTCCTGTGAAAATCCTGTAAAGGTGCTGCACTCCTGTGTCGGTGGCTGCCCCGTTTCCCAGTGGGGGTTTTCCTTCCTGCAGGGCTGGGTCTGGGGGAACCTGGGAAAAGAAGAGATTATACTGCTTTTTCTCAGGAAGACAAGGGGAAGTCACCCAGTGGTGCGGGGCAGGACGTTCGCTTACAGTGGAGGTGAGGTTCTGAAAGTGCGTTGTGTGGGTGTTTCCCTTGCTGGGAGGTCACCCCCGTGGTGCCCTTTCGAACGGAATCCGGGACCGATTCCACTCTGGCTTTTGACGTTCCAAAAGGAGCACACCATGACTGCAGCATTGAGGGTTCGCCGGTCGCTGGAAGACCTGCAAAACGATTACCAGGCGGGCAACAAGACCGAACTTGAGAACCTGATGCGCGCCTGGCGGGGCATTCAGGCCCTGCCCGCGGACGATCAGAAGTCTTTTTTCGTGCTCGGAGGATACCACGGGGAGCCCTTCCGGGGGGCGGGATGGGGAAACGCCGCGTACTGGGGTGGGTACTGCAACCACGGGAATGTGCTGTTTCCGACCTGGCACCGGGTGTACCTGCTGAAACTGGAGGATGCCCTGCGCAGCATTCCCGGGTGCCAGGACGTCACCTTGCCGTTCTGGGATGAGACCAGCGAGAACTCGCTGAAACACGGCATTCCCTGGGCGCTGACCGAAGAGAAATTCATGTTGGATGGGGAGGAGATCGACAATCCCCTGCGGTCTTTCACCTTCCCGGTGAACATTGTGGACCACCTCACGTCCGGGGACGACCCGAATTACAGCAAGCCCAGGGGGTACCAGACGGTGCGTTACCCCCTTTCCGGTCTGGTGGGTCCCGATGACCGGGAGGCCACCGAGCGGCACAATGCGAACTTCCCGGATGCCACCACCAACACGGCGCTGCTGAACGCCAACATTGTGGCGTGGTTGAATTCATCCATTGTGGTGGAAGGGCAACGCATCAACACCAACGTGCATGACCTGTTTGTGCAGTGCCTGAACGCCCCGAATTACACGGTGTTTTCCAACACCACTTCAGCGGCAGCTTTCAATGACAATGCCGCGGTGAAAGTGGTGCCCCTGGAGAAGCCGCACAACAGCATCCACCTGGCGGTGGGGGGCTTTGATGTGCCAAAAGAAGGGGATTTCTCACCGATTCCCGGAGCGAATGGGGACATGGGGGAGAACGACACTGCGGGTTTCGATCCGATTTTTTTCTTTCACCACTGTTTCATTGACCGGGTGTTCTGGTTGTGGCAGCAGCGGCACGGGAGCACGGAGCAACTGGAGATCATTGCGGGTTATCCGGGAACGAATTCGGTGGACGGTCAGGGCCCCACCCCGGGCACGGCCCCCAACAGCTGGCTGGGGGTGGATTCTCCTTTGGATCCTTTCATGATGGACGCCCCTCAGGGACCCCGGACGTTCACCTCCAGGGATTGCGTGAACATTGAAACGCAACTGGGGTACACGTACGGGCCCTTTTCCCTGGAAGGTGGGTCCCTGCTGTCTGCTGCTGCACTTCCTGTGGAGGCGTCACACCGGGTGCATGTGACGGGAATCGACCGCACGAACATCGCGGGGTCGTTTGTGGTGGCCCTGTACCGGAATGTGGGTGGGGAGCGGCACCTGGTGGACAGTGAGCCGGTGTTGAGCCGCTGGCATGTGGAGGGGTGTGCGAATTGCCAGACGCACCTGAAGGCTTCTGCGGTTTTTGTGGTGCCGAAAAGTTTGGGGGTTCCCCTGTCAGGTGAGGGCCTGGAGGTGGTGGTGCACACCCGGGATGGAGTGTTGGGGGGAACGCCGAGGTTGCTTTCGGTGGGGGACCCTGGGAAGGGTTCAAAGTTCCGTTTGAGGGTGGAGCCACTGGACCTGTGATGTTGGGGTGAGTTGGGGTTTGGGGATGGGCCGTGTGTGGTCCATCCTTTTTGTTGTGGGTGCGGGTGGAGAGAGGCTCTATTCCTACGATAAGTCTCTTTATCGTAGGAAAATTGACTGATTTTTGTCTTAAGCCTCTAGAAAGTGCCCCGAACTGCTGAAAGATATAGAATGACCTGTTCCAAGTTTGAAGGGCATTTCTGGGCATTCTGTGCACACATTCTTTTCTCATTAAAGGAGTCAGATGAATCCTGCCCACCGACTGCCCAGTCGACCCAAGAGACACCCCGATGAAACCTGGAGTTCCTGGATTGAGCGGGTGAGTTTCAGCAACAGCCTCAAAGTCAGCGACCTGTTCCCAACTTCCCACAACCCCCACCGTTCCCGCGGGTGGCCGCCCTCCAGCATCAACAGGGCAGACCTCCAGGCCCTGGCTGTGATGCTTGGTATCGATGAAGCAAATTTGGTCCAGCACATGGATTTCCTCCCAGCCCACACCACCCTCTGGTTCTGTCCCCTGTGCCTGCAAGAACAACCCTACTTCCGCACCCACTGGATCCACACCCAGGGGCGGTGCACCATGCATTCCGTGATGCTATTAAATTCTTGTTCAAAATGCAGGAAGGAAGTAAGCGCATACAAAACAGTCTTACACAGAAAAAACCCCAAAACCATGCTTGGTGCATTCATGACGTGCAACCACTGCCAGCATCTCCTTTCTGACCAGCCCACTTCAGCAGACCCCTTCCAACCCAGTACATGGGAACTGCTGGACCTGATTTACCAACACCCCAAACCCCACCCACCAGCGACCAACCTGCAGACCCCAGAATCAACCTTACCCCTCGCCGTGACCTGGTTGATCTGGCACGAAGTGCTCCAGAATCGCTTTGTGAGCACCAGTGAAAACCTCAAAGCCACCCTGAACCGAAACGTTGACGTCAAGTGGCACACTCCCACCTCCAACCTGCAACGGGTGGAGTGCCTTCAAGAGCTTCTCAAAGACTGGCCATGGAGGCTCCACCGCTTTCTCCGCTGGGTGGCCCACCTGAATGCCCTGCAGGACCACCTGCACCTCCCGACCTGGGTGGACCAGGTCATCACCAGTTTCATGCACCAGAAAGACCCCATCTTGATGCTGCAACTGCCTTACCTGCTGGAGGTGGTGGACACCCACCGCATCCCCACTCCAGGGTCACCTCCACTCCAGCACCATGACCTCTGGAAAGCCATCGACTGGCTGGATGGGACCCACCTGAAGGTGATCCAGCAGGTCGAATTGTGCGCATGTGCCCAGCACATGCAACTTTACGGCAGCAACCGGTACCTGGTGCCCTCGCCTTGACCAGACCTGTGGAATCTGACACCCTGATGCATGTCCAGCGATGCCTTTCGTTTGCCGGTGCGTCCCAGGCCCCTGCCCGATGAATCCTTTGCGTCCTGGGTTCAGCGCACAGCATTCAGCAATGGGCTGAGGACCAGCGACCTGTACCCGGCAAAACCCAACGTCAACAAAGCTCTGGGGTTGCCCCCAAAGGCCTTCATGACCGAGAACCTCACCCATCTGTCCCTGGTCCTCGGAATGGACGAACACCTGCTGGAAGATCCCATGCAGGCCGAACATGTGGATGCCACCACAGCGATCTGCCCCCTGTGCCTGCTGGATTCCCCCTATTTCCGGGTCAGTTGGCAGTTCCCGCACACCATAAGATGCGAGCAGCACAAGATTCACTTGCTGGACCACTGCACGTTCTGCAACAATCACATCCCTGCGTATGTCGCCTTCAAGGAGAGGATGCACCCCCAGGACATGCTGCAGGCGTTTGTGGGTTGCCGAAAATGCGGCAAACCGCTGCACACCTGTGAAGCAGAACCAGACCGGGAACCGGCGGTGCACTGGCACCTGTATGCCTTGCTGAATGGCTTTCACCTGGAACCTCCATTTCCATGGTTGACCGTGGAACTCTCTGGGCGGGAGTGGCCTGTGGGTGTCCTGCAAGTGTTGTATCACCAGGTGGTCTGTGCCTACACCTTTCATGGCAATGACCTCCCAAATGCCCTGTGGGAAGGACACCCTGACTTCCCGCAAGAAAATCCTCTGGGAGAGTATTCTTCAGCGAAGAGGGCAGCCATGGCACGCATCAGGTTGCTCAGTTGGTTTGTGCAGGACTGGCCGTGGCGTGTCCACCGATTTTTGCGGCATGTGGCTTACGCCAGCCAACCTGAAACCCGGGACCGCAGGTATTGGGTGTCCGAGGTGCTGGTTGACTTTGCCTTGGGGCACGATCCCATTGAGAAATTCCATCTGGAGTACCTGCAGGAAACGCTGCGGCGAGAATGGAACCGGCGGCATGAGGATTTTCACGACCACCTGGAAGACTGGTTTTTTCCTGCACCCATCAGGAGGCTGATGACCCATTTACGGATCTGGAGTTTGGAGGAGTTGCCTGTGGTCAATGTTGAAGATTGTGTGTGTGCCACACGGTGGAAGGAACTGCAGTTCAACAGGAGGTATAAGCAACGGCAGACTGAATCGGAATGACGGGTCACCCAGTCATTCCATAGGACAGTCATATCAAAACAGATTGCAATTCATGTGTTTTTGATGTCAGAACAGACTGCAACCGACAAGGGATGGGCACCCCCCATCCCCATTGGGGCTCTGTCTACGATAACTGTAATTATCGTAAAAATGCTATGATGGTTGCAACATGGCACTTGAACTTGACGTTTACCGGGGCCAGCTCGAACAGGCCCGACACCTCACCAACCTCACCGACGACAACAAACGCAAGAAAGCTGTCCGGGCCTGCGCCGAAAAGGACTTTGACACCCTCTGGGAGATTGTGCTTGGGTACCTGACCCTGTACGCCCAGAACAAGATCCTGACCAGCACGCACACCATCCGCAGCTACCACACAGGGATCAGACAATTCGTGGAGTATGCCACCCAGAACGCCTGGAACCTGCTGAACCCGAAGCGGGATGATCCGCAACTGTGGGTGAATGCCCTGCTGGTCACCCCGGCCATCAATCCGAAGGCGGTCAGGCCTCCCAAAAAACCCAAAACCCTGAGCATCGACACGGTTCGCTCCCGGGTGGCAGCTGTACGAACCCTGTACAAGGCGCTGCGCTGGGCAGGGGCCACCGAAGCAGACCCCTTCCAGGACGTGCGTTTACCCAAAGACAACACCCACAGCCTGGAAAAAAATGCCCCTTACGCTGAGGAGGAAGTGGAGGCCTTTCTGGAGTACGCGGACCTGCCCATGCAGGTGCTGATTTACCTGCTGTCCCACGGTGGTCTGCGCATCAGTGAGGCCCTGGCTGTGGAATGGGAGGACCTGGATGATTCCCGCAGGCGCCTGAGGATCAACGAGGGCAAGGGCCGCAAGACCCGCACCATCGCCATGTCAACGTCTCTGCTGCAGGTGCTCAGGGAGTACCGCCGTGAACTGGGGGTACGCCCGGATGGCCAGCTGTTTTCCTTTGGCACCCGGGAAACCGCCCATTACCACATCGAGAAGGTGGCCTTGCAGGCAGGGGTGCGCTTCCGGGGGTTCCATGCGTTTCGCAAGTACGCCGGGACCCGCCTGATGGAGCAGGTCAAGGACCTGTCCCGGGTGGCCAATCACCTGGGTCACGCCTCGGTGGACACCACCCGAAAGTATGCGAAGCCTGCGGCAGATGACCTCAAAGATGAACTTTCTGGCTGGTGATGCCTTCTCACTTTCATTTTGATGTTTTCCCGGGTCTTCTGATACCTGATTTGAATTGGAGGGGCCTTAAAAGCGATTTTAGAGCGTGATGTGAAAAAGAAGCTTTGAAACAGCTTTTCTGCGTTTTGTGCACGTTCTGCCCTTTGACTGTCCATCTGGCGGATGTCAGGGGGCAGCCTTTCTTTTATGCTGGACAGCATGATTCTTGGGATTCATCCGCATCACATCATTTCTCCGCCCACCGTCCGTTGCTGATCCGGCACGGACAGGGATTTTTTGCATCTGCTTTCACCTGAGCTGACAGCAGGTCTGCCCTGTTTTTGAGACTCAACTGCTCCATTCAAACAGGGTGTTCAATCATGAAACAATTGGAAGGGGTCTTTCTGACCCTGCTTGCTGCCGTGCTGTGGGGCACGGTGGGCATCAGCGTGAAGTACCTGATGCTGCATTCCCACCTTTCAGCCGAAAACATCGCCTTCATGCGCCTGATGCTGGCTGCGCCCATGCTGATGCTGTTTTCTTTGCGGTTCCAGAAGCCTGTAGGCCCTTTTCCGCTTGTCGGTGTTCTGCTGCTGGGTCTGGGGCATGCCGTGTATTGCTATGGCTACTTCCGGGCCATCCCGCTCACCGGGATCAGCATCGCGGTTACGGTTTCCCTGTGCCTGCCTCCCCTTTTGCTGGCGTTTTACAGTGCCCTGGTGCTGAGAGAAAAACTCCACCTGAACCTGTGGGGAGCCATCTTCCTGGGAGTGGTGGGCCTCGGTCTGGTCACCCAGGTCAGTCACGGTCACCTGAACCTGCAAGGCCTCATGCTGTCGGGTCTCGCAGGAATCGGGTTCCTGCTGACCCTGAAAGGCAGCCAGTTGATCCTGGGCTGGCAACCCCAGACCCCCCTGCTGGCCCTGGGGTTTCTGGCTGGAGGGATTTTCCTGTTGCCTTATGCGCCTGACCTGCACCAACTCCGTCAGCTGGCCGCTGTGGAGTGGGGTCACCTGCTGTACCTGGCCCTGATTCCCTCTGCCCTGGCTTACATCCTCTTCCAGCGTGGCCTGAAAACCATCTCCAGCCTGACTGCAGGCCTCATCACCCTGTTCGAGCCCCTGGTGTCGATGGTGCTTGCTGTGCTGCTGTTCAGCGAAGTGCTGCTCCCCCTGCAGTGGCTCGGGGTGGCGTGCGTGTCCCTGATGCTGCTGCTCCTGACACGCAAAAACTCCGTCCAGAACAGCACGTGATCGTGACCATCACCAAAACCCTCTCAAACGTTGCATAATAGTCAGCAAATGCCTGACCAGGACCAAACAATAAAATCCGTACGCATGCTGATCCAACAGGCGAAGCAGGACCCGCACCTCCAGCGGGAACTGCTTCAGCTTGCCCACGAAATCATCGGCCTGCACCTCAACCTGCCCACCCCCGTCCCTGCAGAAAATCCCGAAATCCGCAGGGCAGAGCCCGTCCCATCTGGTCCATCCATTCCTGGCTTCTCTGAGCCGGATGAACTCGATGACCTGATGGACCACTTCTACGCCACGCTTCCCGCACAGAGTGCCCCCTCCACCCTGGTGGAAGCACACTCTGGGGACTTCCACCTCCCGGAAGTGCGCCACGAGCCCCGGCCTGAACCCAAACCGGACATCTACCCCCTGCAGCCCGACGAGGTGCTTGCAGGCGTGATCAACCGCTGTCAGGTCAAGGCCCGCCTGATCGAAGCCATTGCAGATGCAGACCAGACCCGCATCGAGCAGTACGCCCGGGAACTGCGCACCCTGGAAGGCCGTTACACCTGGCACCAGGACCTCAACCCCAGGCTGGGCCGGGACAAGCTCTTCAACATGGCCCAGAATTACGCTGTGCTTGCAGAAGTTGCCCAGTACCTGAACCGCACTGGCACCACCGTCAGGCACGCCCTGGAGCTCGCAGCGGAAGCCCAGTCCGCAGTGCGGGCCGCCAGCCTGGAACTCGGGGAGTCTGGAGACGACAGCGACCAGCGCGCCATGTTCGGGTGGCTGAAAGCCTACACCTCCCAGCACCGGGTGTTCCTGAGCAGGCACATGCGCCTCAATGACCCCGCAAACCCCTACAACCACGAGGACCGTCGCCGCCAGCTGGAAGACCTGCTGGCCCACCACGGCTGATCCACACACAAACCCTGAAGCAGCAGACCGCAGATCAAAACGGTCTGCTGCTTCATTTGCACGTTAAACTTCTGTCATGACCCACAACTTCCCCAGCCCTCAGGACATCGAGACCCTCAGTCCAGAAGACCTCGCAGCGAAACTCACGGGCATCCCTGGCACCCTGGGTGAAAAACTTGGTGTGGTGATCACCCATGCCACCCCCAGCCGCGTTCTGGCCACCATGCCCGTACAGGGCAACCTGCAACCCGCAGGAAGGCTCCACGGAGGGGCCAGCATCGCCCTCGCAGAAGAACTCGCCAGTGTTGGTTCCTGGCTCAACCTTGATGTCAGCCAGCAGGTGGCTGTGGGTGTGGACATCAACGCCACCCACGTGCGTGGCGTCACTTCAGGGCAGGTGCAGGCAGAGGCCACCCTGGCGTACCGGGGACGCACCGTCATGGTCTGGAACATTGTCCTGCGCGATGAGCGGGGGAAGGAGACCTGCATTGCCCGCTGCACCTGCAATGTGATCCGCAGGTAAACCATCAAACCTGAGCCACATGGCTGATGGGCTCGCACCTGAAGGTCTCTTACACTGGTCAGGATGACCCTCTTTGACGGGGCCATGGTGGTCACCCTGCTGCAAGCTGCCCCCAACCGGGTGATGGCCCTGGACATATTCCTGGACACCGATGACCAGATTGAACTGGATGAAACCCAGCACCGGGTGCTTTTCGACCGGGAAGACCAGATTCACCTGCTTCCCCACCTCCCTCCCCAGCAGGGTGAGCTGCAAAGGGAACTCGAGGTGCAGATCCGTCTGTTCTGGCGCACATTTGCCATGCTCCCAGGCATCGAACGAGGAGAGCGCATCCAGGCCATGAAGCGCCTCACCGATGAAGTCGAAACAGCCCTGCAGATTTGCACCCTGGGGCGGGGACGCTTCAGGGACATCGGCGAGAACCGAGGGAATGTGCTGCTCCTTCCCCATGAACGCCAGGCACTCGAAGACATTCTTGCAGTTCGAAAGCACCCTGGTGGAAAGGCACCTGCTCCTCGCCGCATTCGTCCAGCAGCATGCCCGAAAAGCAGTCGAGCAACTGAACACCTCCTACCCGGAGGCTCTGGAACAGGCCGTCATGGCTTACGTCCATGCAGAACTTCAACGGATGAACCTGAGTGTATCCATTCCAATGGCCCGGGAACAGAATCCCCTGTAAGGTGACATCCATCAGGAGGTACACCCATGACCGAGAAAGAAAACAACCAACAGGGCAAGAGCGGAGAAACCGGCACCCAGAACACCAACACAGGTGGACACGGCGCAAGTGCCGACACCCACAGCGGCACCCTCAGTGGTCAGCGTGGCAACACCAACCGGACTGGGGAACAAACCGGGATCAAAGAAGAAAAATAAGCTGCTCTGACTTCAGGGGGGCTGGTTTTGTTTTACCAGCCCCCCGTTGAAAGTCCGCTGTGGACACGGAAAAAATGCCTGTTTTGGTGCCCGTGCCCTGTTGGGCCGCGCCAATGGAACCCTCCAGCAAAGAGAACATGGATCTAACCGTTGGGCATGGGGTTGCGTGTTTTTGCATGGAGGCTTCCGATCAAAGAGTGCTCTGTTTTGTAAGGAGTGCAGGATGGGGATTCAGAACGTGAGGATGCGTGATTTGTGGGTAGAGTGTTGTTTGATTTTACTTGTGAAAATATTATCTTTTTAAGAATACCCTCTTTTGAACATGTGCCCATCTGGTTCTGCTGGACCTGATGCTTTACAATCCAGTGAATGCCTTCTTCAGGTGCTTCCATCCTGATCAGCAAATTGGACCTTTTTGAAGGTCTGGAGTGGATGAGGATTCAGACAGACCAACACCACTTTGAACCCCACACCCATGGGCATTTTGTGGTTGGGATGGTGGAAACCGGAGCAGAGCGCTTCATGCACCGGGGCAGCCACCTGCTGGCCCATCAGGGCGACCTGAGCCTGGTGAACCCAGACGTGGTGCACACCGGTGAGCCTGCTTCACCAGCGGGTTATGTCTATCGGGCTTTTTATCCACAGGCTTCGTTTTTACAAAACATTGATCCACAAGGAACTCTCCCCTATTTGCGGTATCCTGTGGTGCATGATCCTGAACTGGTGCAGCGGTTTCTGCACATCCATCAGGAACTGACCAGGCGTTTCCTGCACTCTGGCCGCAGAGTGGACCTGGGCCTGGAAACAGCCTTGCTTGAGGCCTTCCATCTGCTGCTGCACAGACATGCTGAAAGAAAAGCACACCACCCCTTTCCTGGGAGTCACAGTGTGGCCCGGCAGGTTCAGGACTTTCTGGAAGCCCACCTGCAGGACCCTGTGCGTCTGGAAACCCTCGCGCAGGTGTTTCAAATGCATCCTGTCGTGCTGGTGAGGGTCTTCAAGCGACAGTTTGGCCTTCCACCCCATGCCTACCAGAACCAGAGGCGCATTGACCGATCACGCAGCATGCTCAGGCAGGGCAGAGCGGTGGCAGAAACGGCCCTGGAGCTTGGGTTCTTTGACCAGAGCCACTTCACAAAGCACTTCCGTCGGGTGATGGGGGTGACCCCGGGTGTGTACCAGAAGGCTGTGGGTGGATGGCAGACGGGTTCAAATCGTCCTATCCCGTGAACGACATTTTGCGCTGAAATGGGTGAAGACTTCACCTTGTTGCAAGGAGCGATCATGAAACTGAACCCTTTCAGGATTGAAGAATTCTACGGCGTGCACGAATTCACCGCCAGTCACATGCTGTCGAGTTCCGATGTGGAATCCCGCAGCATCCAGGCGTTGCTTCAGCTGGAACCTGATGCCCTTGATGCTTTTTTGAACCTGAAACTCGGGTACACCGAGGCCCCGGGAGCACCCGAGCTTCGCCAGGAAATTGCCCGACAGTACACCGGGCTGGAGGCCGATCAGGTGCTGGTCTTCTCCTGTGCCGAAGAAGCCATTTTTGTGTTCTATCAGGCGCTTTTCGGACCTGAGGACCACCTGATGGTGGTGACCCCCTGCTATGAATCCGGACTGGAACTGGCCCGCAGCACCGGGGCAAGCGTGAGCGTGTGGGAGCGCCAGATGGAAGACGGCTGGGTTTATCATGTGTCAGCTCTGGAGAGACAGCTGCAACCAAACACCCGGGCCATCTACCTGAACACACCCAACAACCCGACGGGCACCCAGATGGACCGGGAGACCTTCCAGGATCTGTGTGCACTGGCAGAAGAAAAGGGCATCTGGCTGTTCAGTGACGAAGTGTACCGGGGGCTGGAACATGATGCATCCAGCATGCTCCCAGCAGCCTGTGAAGTCACTTTT
Source organism: Deinococcus cellulosilyticus NBRC 106333 = KACC 11606 (assembly GCF_007990775.1). Lineage (NCBI taxonomy): Bacteria > Thermotogati > Deinococcota > Deinococci > Deinococcales > Deinococcaceae > Deinococcus > Deinococcus cellulosilyticus. The sequence continues at coordinate 80,747 of NZ_BJXB01000009.1, forward strand.
AAAGGGGTTTCTGTCGGGTCCATGTCCAAGTCTTTTGGACTGCCGGGTTTGCGCCTGGGCTGGATTGCCTGCCAGGACCGGGACCTGCTGAGAAAACTGCAAAGCTTCAAGTTTTACACCACCATCTGCAACAGCGCACCCAGCGAGTTCCTGACCACCCTCGCCCTCAGGCATGCCAGTGAAATCCTGCAGGAGAACCGAAAGCTGGTGCTCAGCAATCTTGCACTGCTGCAGGGGTTCATGCAGCGGCATCAGGACATGTTCGACTGGGTGCCTCCTCAGGGAAGCCCGATTGCCTTTCCCAGGCTGAAATCTGGAAATGCTTCAGAATTCTGCCGGCAGGTCCTGGAGAAGACTGGCATCCTGCTGCTGCCGGGCGAGGTGTACGACCAGCCGGAACACTTCAGAATCGGCTATGGCAGGAAGCACTTTCCGGAGGTGCTGGGCCTGTTTGAAGGGTTCCTGAAAGGGCATTGAGCAGATTCTGGGTCTGTCCAGCACCTCCACGAAGACGATGGACAGAAGCTCACCACGCAGGATGCATCAAAACAGCCCGTGCTCATCGGCTCAGGCTGTTTTGATGTGATGAATTGAAATTACGGGTGGATTTTGCTTGTGAATTTTTTATTTTTTGGTGGCAGATGCAGAAGGTGATGGTGAAGGGTGACCGCTCACCAGAAAACCGTGGCCACTCCAGAGGCGGGCAAACTCTGCTGGATGGACTTGCCGTTCCAGACCATTTTGAAGGTGGCTGTGCTGTTGCTCTGGTTGAGGACCACCAGGGCTTTTGCGCCATTGGTGTTCCTGAAGGCCACCCCGATGAATTTTCCGTCGCTGGAATCCGTGGTGCCAATGCGCACGGCACCGGGCCACACGAAACGGGCAAAGTGTGCAATGGCGTAATACTCTTCGTTGAAGGTCACTGCCCCGCCATTCTGGTTGATGCTGACCACTCCCCTGCAGTTGGAGCATCCTCCCAGATGGGGGCCTCCGGAGGGATCAAGGGCAAGGCTCCAGAACAAGACCGTTTTGGCCCAGTTCTTGGTGCCTCCAATGAAGAGGTTTTGCATGTTCCACTTCATGTTGTCCCCAAAGTTGGTGGCCCAGAGTCCCCCAGAGCACTCGGTCAGGTAAACGCCTTTGCTGGGAAAGGCGTCTCGCACCCTGCTCATGGCAGCGTTGTTCCCTGCGTAACAGTGCCAGGCGGTGCCTTCGTAGTAGGCCGATCCCTCGTTCAGTACGGCTCTGGGGTACCATTCCAGATCCCAGTTGTGGTCCAGGGTCAAAATCTTCACTCCGGTGCCGTTCATGGTGTTGAAGAGGTGGCCCCTCACAAAGTTCAATTCGTCGTACCATTCGAATTTGGTGCCTGGGTAACTGCCCGGTTCGTATTGCGGCTCGTTCTGAGGAGACAGGTAATTGAACTTCACCCCCTGGGCATTGTAGGCATCAAAGGTCTTGCGCAGGTAATTGGCGTAGGTCTGGTAGTGCTCGGGTTTCAGTTTGCCACTGTTGAGGCTTCCACTGGTCTTCATCCAGGCCGGAGGGCTCCAGGGGGTGCCCATGTAGCGAAGGCTGGAGTTGATGGTCTTTGCCTGTTTCGCCAGGGGGACAATGTAGGTCAGATCATGGACGATGGAGAACCGGGTGAGGTTTGGATCGGCTGCCCCATCGTTGTAGGTGTAGTGGCTGAGGGCCATGTCACTTCCGCCCAGAGGAATGCGCAGGAAGCTGATCCCGGCATTCCCATCATTGAACCCGAACAGACTTTGCATCAGGCTGTTGCGCTGAGTGGCGCTCATTTTGTTCCACATCAGCCACCCTGCTGAATCGGTCAGAGAAGCACCAAACCCTTCCATGGTCTGAAAGGTCTGGCTTTCGTTGATGGTCAGGGTGGAGGGGGTCACATTGCCGTCTGAAACGAAGTTCTTTGTGCCATCCCACGAGATCAGGCGACTGCGGTCCGGGTGGGTCACCCACACATCCGCGGCTGTGGCCGACTGGGGTCGGAAACCGGGCTCGATCTTTGGAGGGGCAGAAGCCAGATCAACCTGGGTGTTTGTTCCACAGGCTGTGAGGGCAAGCAGGCTGCAGGTCAGAAGGGCAAGGTGGACCGTTCGTTTGTGCATGAGAACTCCTTTTGGGCCGGGTCGACCGGAGAAACCTGTGTCCAGCAGTCACATCAGAAGACAACTCAAAATGTATCCGCTTACATTTTGAGAGCAGGCAGCACAGGGAGGTTGAAAAACCAGAAATTCCCACAGGGGCCGTGCTGGTTCTTCTGCTGTACCAGAAAAGTCAGGACATCCAGCTTCATCCAGATGGAAACCAGCGTTTCAATTTGTGCTGTACCCTGACCTTAACCTCTGTTCCAGAGTTTGTCAAGTGCAAGAAACAACTTCTGCAGAGGCTCTTCCCTCCTTCCGCATCTGGGCATGAACAGCCTTATTTCTCGTTCCAGAAAAGGCTGGTTTACGCTTAGACAATCCAAATGCTGGCGGAAAGATCTGGTGTTAAGGTTTAATGATTAAAACTCAAAGGGTCAGGCAAATGTACGCGCATACATCTGCCTGACCCCGCTGTTGCGGTTTCCCCGCGAATCAGGCCTGTGCGGTCAGCGAAAAGGCCTCTGCAATCAACCTGTAGGAGTTCAGACGTGCCCTGTGCCTGTCCATGTTGCTGGTGATCATCACCTCTGAGGCCTGCACCATCTGCGAGAGGTCCAGAAGTTGCTCCCTGACCTGCGCAGGGGTTCCCAGCACCAGGGCTTTACGGTACAGCTGAACAATCTGCTGCTCCTGCTCAGTGTAGGGATAGGCTTTCGCCTCCTCCACCGTTGGAAATGGCTGACTGATCCCTCGGGCAAGACGGATGCGCAAGAGGTCCAGAGGGAGGGCAAGTTCTTCTGCGGTCTCGCGGTCTTCAGCACAGATGGCCGCCACCGTCAGGATGGCATGAGGGCGCTGCAGGACCCTGGACGGCTGGAAAGCCTGATGGTAAATCTGCATGGCCGGAATCAGTGCTTCTGGACTGAAGTGGTAGGCAAAAGCATAAGGCAGGCCCAGCCTTGCCGCCATTTCTGCTCCGTAAGTGCTGGACCCCAGCAGATAAAGCGGAGGCAGGGCCACATCTGCAGGGTAGGCCTGTATGCCCTGGAAGTTGCGATCCTCTGGGAAAGGCCCCTCTCCTGCATAAGCCTGCAGTTCGGCAACTTGCGCCGGGAAGTCGTCTGCAGCAAGGGCCTGGGGGTTGCGCCTGAGGGCCAGAGCCGTTCTGCGGTCTGTGCCTGGAGCCCGGCCAAGGCCCAGATCAATGCGGCCAGGGTAGAGGGCTTCCAGGGTCCTGAAGTTTTCTGCGACCCTCAGGGGACTGTGGTTTGGAAGCATGATGCCCCCGGACCCCACCCGAAGGTGACGGGTTTCCCGCGCAATGGCCGCAATCAGGATTTCTGGAGAGGAACTCGCCACCCCGGCCATGTTGTGGTGCTCGGCCACCCAGTAACGGTGGTACCCCAGCCTGTCTGCCAGTCGGGCCAGTTCCAGTGTGTTCTGCAAGGCTTGCGGACCCGATGATCCCCGCACCACGGGTGCCAGATCCAGAATGGAAAGTTTCAAGGTCATCTGCCTCCTGTTCTCGGCCCATCAAACCATGCACTGGAATTTCCCGGGGTGGTGAAACTCACCTTCTTTCGGTGTTGCTCGCTGGTGTCACTCCAAGCCACCTCTCACAGAAGGGGCTCCTTGTTGGTTGAGCACGGACAGGCTTCCAGACGGAACGACCTCCTTTTGTTTTGCTACTGTATAATGAATAAAAGTTTAGTAAACAGAATAGAAGTGGCTCTGCCCACTGGAGGATGCCCATGCTCAAACAGATGCTCACCCCCCTCATTCTTGTCCCTCTCCTCTCTGCTGCTGCTCAGTCCAGCCCTCCTCCTGCAAACGCCCAGCGTTATTGCCAGCAACTGGTTCAATCCGTGGACCTGTGGAATGGAGGTCCCGATGGGCAGACAGGCATGGGAGCATACAGACAGGACTTCAACGGATTCTTTCATGTCAACCTGTCCAGAACCTGGGAACAGCAGCGAGGAAACCGCATCACCTCGGTGGCCCAGGCCAGGGCCATCTACATGAACATCGAAGCCTTCCGCGCCACCCGAGAACAGCGCTTTCTGCGGGCCGCCCTTGCAGGAACAGACTTTCTGCTGGACCATTTTCGGGACAGCACCCATGGGGGATTTTACTGGGAGGTGGATGACACCGGATGGGTCACCTCCCGCAACAAACAGGGATATGGCAATGTCTTTGCCCTTTTCACCCTCGCCCAGCTTTATTCGGTCACCCATGATCCCAGACACCTGGAGGCTGCCCGAACACAGCTGAAAGTGCTGGAAAAGCATTTCCTGGACCCCAGGGATATGGGGCTTGTCCTGCCCGGGTTCAATTTTGACTTCAGTGAACTGGACGGCCACCCCAACATTGACACCTTCACCCATTACTTTGAAGCCCTTCTGGCTTTGCATGATGTGCTGGATGGAAGCGAAAAAGATCATGTTGCAGGATTGACCAAAGAAGCAGGTCAAGCCCTTGTTGAGGTCCTCTACCAGAACAAGCAGGGACACACCGATCAGGGGTACGTGGCCTACAATTACGACAGCAAATGGAGTCCTGCCCAGGCCCCTTACACCCGCGCAACCCAGTGGACCACAGCAAGACAGGCCAGCACAGGGCACAACATCGAACTGGCCTATCTGCTCTCCCGGGCTGTGGAACGGGGATTTGATTCATCGTGGCTCGAAACAGCACGGAAGCTGAAACGGTTTGTGGAGGTGCATTCCCTGAATCCACAAACCGGAGCCATGCAATTTGAAATCACCGAATACGATGGCACTCCTTCACCTGGGAATCCTGACAATGCGCTGTATGTGTGGTGGGCCAGTTCGGAAGCTGCCCGGGCATTTCTGCATTTTGCTGTGGTCCACAAGGATTATTCTCTTGCAGCGTTTCATAAACAAGAGAATTTCATTCAGAACCATTTTGTGGATCAGGAGCATGGGGGTGGTTCCAGAATGTGGAGGTCGAAACCCTCAAGGTGCCCGACCCGGGCAAAGGCAACATCTGGACCGTCAATTACCATGAAACGATGCTGGCAGCAGAAGTCCTGCGATTGAACACCCGGTAGCCAGAAGCGATGGGAGCGCAAAAAACCGACTGTGAAGCCTATGGGAACACAACCCTGCTTCGCTGAAAAGGTTCCGCAAGCACAGGATGTCTTGCGGAACTGAAATGTCCTGTCACTGGTTGATCGAAGGGCAGTCTTGCTGATCAAAGGCCACCTGTGCCCTCATTTCCCCGAACCGCACTGCATCACCCAGGTGTTCTTGCGGTCATCGTCGTTGAAGAAACCAAAAGTCTCGGTCATGTTCAGGCGGGGAACTTTCAGAACATAGATGGTGCCGTCCACCCGTCCCTCGGTGGTTTCGAATGGCGGAATGTTGATCTGGTCGAGCACGGTGTAAAAGGTCGGGCTTTTCTTGAATGCGGCAATCCACTGGGTTTCTTTGGTCTTCAGGTCCTGTTTGCTGCGGCCCGTCAGGTGGTGCAGTTCCCGACTGATGCAGGCCCGGCTGAAACCATTTTCTGTGGCGGCCTGTTTCAGCTGTTCAAAATAGTACTGGATGACCTGGCTCTGGTACATCTTGCGGCCCGATTCTGGAGCCACACTCTGGAAAGTGAAGGGAAAGCGCACCACACCCTGGGCAGAGACAAAACTGCTGGTGGGTTGCAGCAGGTGGATGTACTCGGACTGGGCGAGGGCAACAGATGAACTTGCGGTCAGCAGCAGAACAGATGAACGAATGAAGGTTGAACGAAACATGGGAGGTCCTTCCTGAGCACACTTTTGGCTGCTCTTTTTGATGTGCCTTCAGGATAGGAGAGGTGAATGTTCAGTGCTCTGTCTTTCTGAAAATAGAGGGGCGGGCAGGGCAGGTGCAGGGTCACTGAACGGGCAGTGTCGACTGGGAAAGCCGTCAGCTTTCAGCAGTCAGCACCAGACGTGCAGGTACACTTACAATTCAGCCAGACAAAACAGAAGTTTGACCCGGCTGAACATTCAAATCATTTCGTTGCCTTCAGCACGAGCAGCAGACCGACTTTTGCTGAAGGCTGCTGGCTCACTCCTGATTGCTCTACACCATCCACATGCCCTGCTTTTGCGCTTCCCCGAGGTCAGAGGGCTTTGCGGCGTCTCATTCGCACCAGACTGATCCCTGCAGCCAGTGTGAGGGCGGCCACCCCCACCATCTTGAGCACTGGGACGGGTTGCTGTGGGGGCACGTAGGTGGTGCCGCTTTCATCTGCCATGGCGCTGTGCCGTACATAGCGGCCTTCTTTTGGCACAGCACGCTCTTGAAAATGCTGCGCGAGGGTGCTCAGGGCCTGTTGCATCTCAGGACCTTTCATGGGCTTGCCGTGGCCTGCAGCCACCACTTCAGGGTGAAGCTCTGAGAGGGCCTCTACAGATGTTCTGGCCTGCTTCCAGTCGGGCGTGAAGTATTTGGGTGGCCCGGAGATCTCTTCCCTGTAAGTGAGGGCAGAGAAAGCCGATTCCTGTCTGGTGGTCACAAAAGCGTCTCCGACAATCAGGGATCGGTCACTTTCCCGGAAAAACGACACATGGCCCGGGCTGTGTCCGGGGGTGTGAATCCACCGCCACTCTGGAAGTCCGGGAACACTCCCATCTTCTGGTAGGGCCTGAAGGTGCTCAGAGATGTCAATGGGCCGCTTGGGATAGGTGAAAGACATCCACGCCATCATCCCTCCACCCACGGTGGGGTCTGGGGGTGGATAGGAGGAGGTGCCATTCAGGTAAGGCACTTCCAGTGGGTGGGCGTAAACCGGAACCTCCCACTCTTTCAGCAGGTCACCCAGTGCTCCCCGGTGATCGAAGTGCCCGTGGGTCATCACAATGGCTGAGGGTTTGACCCCGGGGCCAAAGAGGGTGGAAGCCACCTCCTTGATTTTGGGCGCAGAGGCGGGCATTCCAGCATCGATGAGGACCCAGCTGTGGTCTGTCGGGTTCTGCACGAAATACACGTTGACGAACAGGATTTTCAGGCCCCAGACATGGGGAGCCACCTCGAAATACATCTGTGCATTGGGCTGTACCGAATCCTGCGGTGAAACCTGGATTGATTCTGTCATGCTTTCAGGGTAGTCCTGTGGTGCAATCCTGGACATAAGAAATCCGACAGTTGCCCCTGCTGGTCCTGTGAAAGTCAGGTTTCGTTTTTTTCAAATTGCCCGGACCACCTGCATTCTATCGGGTCCTTTTCAAGAAGACATGGACACAAATTTGTCCGAGTCCCACCTGCTTGGACAGCGCACCTTGACTCCTGGCACAGAATGCAGATAATGAAAATAACGAAGGAAATGAAAGATGCCATCCCCACCATGAACACCCTGAAGTCCAGTCCACCGCTCACCTGCAAACCTTGCCGCTGAAGGACTGCACCGGACACCCCCCAGGGCATCCTCTGGTCAGAAAGGACCCCCATGTTCAAGAAAACCCTCACCAAACCCGATGGCCGCACCCTGTGGCTGTATGGCCGTCAGGACTTTGAGCACGCCGCCGCAGTGAGCCCCAGCAATGAGCCTGTGGTGGCCAATCCTCACATGCGTTTTCATCCCCTCAGGCAGGAATGGGTGCTGTACGCCAGCCACCGCCAGAATCGCACCTTCATGCCCCCACCGGAGTACAATCCGCTTGCTCCCACCCGCGACCCGGAGAACCCCACCGAGCTTCCAGAGGGCAGTTATGACATTGCGGTGTTTCAGAACCGCTTTCCCAGCATGGCCCTGGAATCCCACAACCCTCCAGCTCTGGAAGGCACCCTGACCGAGGCAGCAAACGGCACCTGCGAGGTGGTGGTGTTCACCCAGGATGCCAACACCCTGCTCTCCAGCCTGACCGAAGACCACATTGACCTGCTTTTGCAGGTGTGGGCAGACCGCACCACCGAACTGGGCAAACTGGACAACATCCAGTACGTGCTCCCCTTCGAAAACAAGGGGGTGGAGGTGGGCGTGACCCTGCACCACCCGCACGGCCAGATCTACGCCTACCCTTTCATTCCCCCCATCCAGCAAAAAGCCCTGGAGGCTTCCCGCCTTTACCTGCAAGAACACGGCCAGAACCTCGGTGAAGCGCTGGTCCAGACCGAACTGAAGGAAAAAGGGCGTCTGGTGCATGAAGGCAAACACAGCGTGTCCTTCATTCCACCTTTTGCCCGTTACCCATACGAAACCTGGATCATGCCAAAAACAGCGGCCCCTTACCTGTCCAGCCTGAGCACGGAAGCCCGACAGGACTTTGCCCGCACCCTTAAAGACACCCTGTACCGTCTGGACCACCTGTTCAGCCGTCCGATGCCCTACCTGATGACCATTCATCAGGCCCCCACCGACGGTCAGGACCACCCGGAGTGGCCCCTGCACATTGAAATCTACCCTGCTCTGCGTGCCGAAAACCGCCTGAAGTTCCTGGCGGGCACCGAACTGGGCGCGGGCATTTTCGCCAACGACACCCTCCCCGAGCAAACTGCAGAGAAACTGCGTGAAGTCCAGGTGAATGCATGAGTTTTCAGGACATCTTCGGACATGAGCCCACCATCACCCGCAGTGCACCGGGCCGGGTCAACCTGCTCGGTGAGCACACCGATTACAACGGCGGCTTTGTGCTGCCCACCGCCATCCCGCAGGAAACCACCGTCAGCCTCTCTGTCAGCGAGGACGGACTGGACCACATCTACAGTGCAGACCTGAATGAAAGACAGGACCTGCCCAGAAACGGTCAGCCGGAAGGTTTTGCCAAGTATGTGCAGGGCAGCGTGCGGGTGCTGGAACAGAAAGCCTCCATCCCTCCCCTGAACATCCACGTTTCCTCCAACGTCCCGATGGGGGCAGGCCTTTCTTCAAGTGCAGCTCTGGAAGTCGCTGTGATTCGTGCAGTGAACGACCTCCTGAAACTCGGGCTCGATGGGGTGGAAATTGCCCTGCTGGCCCAGAAGGCCGAGCACCGTTTCGCAGGTGTGATGTGCGGCATCATGGACCAGATGGCATCCAGTGTGGCAAGCACCCGTGAAATGCTGTTGCTGGACACCCTTACGCTGGAACGCAAACTGATTCCCCTCCCAGAAGGGTACGAGGTGCTGGTGATGGACAGCGGAGCCAAACGCCGTCTGGCCGAAAGTGGATACAACACCCGCCGGGCAGAATGCGAAAAAGCCTGTGAACTTCTGGGCATTGCCAGCCTCAGGGACGCTGAGCTGTCCGATGTGGACCGCCTGCCTGAGCCTCTGAACAAACGGGCGAGACACGTGATCACCGAAAACGCACGGGTGCAGGAAGCCCTGACTGCCACCGCAGAGCGTTTTGGCGAATTGATGAACCAGTCCCACGCCAGCATGCGAGACGACTATGAGGCCTCCCATGAGCAGGTGGATGCGCTTGTGAGTCTGCTGCAACAGCACCAGGACGTGCTGGGTGCCCGCATCACTGGTGCAGGGTGGGGTGGGTGCTGTGTGGCCCTGGTCAAAGCAGGCACCGCCAGACAGGTGTCGGAAGAGGTCCTGAAGGCCTTCAATGAAACTGGTGGCACCGGACGTCTGGTGGTTCCCCAGTAAAGTTCAAACATCCTCTCTTTTTCCCCGAATCGAACAGCAGCGTGAAGGCAAACACGCTGCTGTTCTGCTGTCAGGTCAAATGTGTTCTGGCAGGTCATCTGGGCAGGATGGTGCCAATGGCCGTTGCCACCATTTTTTCCTCCCCATCTTTGAGGGCATAAATGTCGCACTGGCAGACCGCCTGACGTTGACCGTGTGAGATGGCACGTGCGCGGGCAGTCAGCCTGTGTCCAACAGCAGGCTTTAAATAATGAATCTTGAACTCTGAAGTCACCACGATGGATTGCAGGGCTGCCGCACCTGCGAATGCCAGGGCAGTGTCTGCCAGAAAACTGAGCGCTCCGCCATGGGCGGTGCCATACTGCTGGGTGTACTCGTCTTTCATGGGCATGTGAATTTCGGTGTGCTGGGGAGAGCAGTGGGTGATCTCTGCACCCATGTGCACACTGAAGGGTTGCTGGGCCAGAGCACTTCTGGCAATGGACAGAAAATCCATCTCCACCTCCTTAAATTTGAACCTGGTTCAATGATATTCCGGGGACAAATGCTTTGGGTGAAGAAGGGGAAACTTCAGGCCATGTGTTTTTGCAGATTTGCGTTCTGGGAGGCTCTCCCTCTCCCCTGCCGGATGGCTGCCCTGAGTGCCGTTCCGACCTGAACAGGATTCAGCAACTGCTCGGTGCTTTGCTGAAATCCAAGCCGGAAAAGGTGGTCCTGCAACAGTGCTTCCGGAATGTCCTGCCATGCAGAAACACGATAGGCCCGATTCAGAGCCATGCACAGAGGCACCACCCGAACCTGCACCAGATCAAATCCAGGATCATCTGTCTCATGCAGACGGTGCATCCCCAGTTGCTCACGGGCAATACTCACCGCCAGAGCATGATCTCCGCAGGCCACAGGATCAAGTTCCTTCTGGGCTTCCAGAATCCGCTGGAGCAGGCGTTCGAGCGGTGCGCTGTTGCACCCGGCACACCTCACCCGGTCCAGTGCCGAAAGGTACACCTCGTAAGCCCGGTCAAGCCGCAACTGGGCCACCTGGGGGTGACTCCTGAGGTGATGATGGGCCTCACGCAGCATGTGCATGGCCTCTCTGCAGGCTTCCTGAACACACACCTGTGTGTATCCCTCTGGGAAGGTTGAAATCATGGCACCCCTTTTCCTGGAACTGCAGCAGTGTTGATGGAATGGTGCAGAGCATGGATGCAACAACCATGTGCAGAAGATGAATGTATTGTAACCAACTGGCCATGGTTTGGGCAGACCCCATGGGGATTACCCCAACACCCCCTCAGGCATTTCCTCAGGTTGGAAGGGCTGCTCTGATGGTCACATTAAAAAGCAGTGTTCAGAACAACAAAATTTCGGGCAGTGCCTCGCAGCACTGCCCTTGCCCCTAACGTCTTGCCTTCTAAAGTTGTGACGCGTTCCCCTGTGACTGAACGTTCCCTCGCTCAGTCCTCCGTAGTGTAATTGATGCTGTGCACAATGTCAAGCATTTTTTGCATTTTGTTCAGATTATTTTTTACAAAGAGCTCATTTTAGGCCGAATATTCCGACGTTTTAACCATATTTTTGCATTTTGTCAGACTATTTTTCGACAACTTGCCCTCTAGCCCTGGAGCATAAGTGTATGACACAATGGACACAAATATGCTGCTGGATGACCAACTTTTTTCCCTGCTGCTCACTGCCATTTCCGAGCACCGCCTGCCTCCGGGCACACGGTTGCCCGAAGAAACCCTGTCGAAAATTTTCAAGGTCAGCCGGGAACGCATGCGCAAGGTGCTGTTGCGCCTCAGTGAAACCCGCTGTGTGCAACTGACCCCCAATGTGGGGGCCAGGGTCGCCGCTCCAAGCCTCAAAGAAGTGGAAGACATTTTCCAGGCCCGCATGCTGATTGAATCTGAAACGGTGGCCCTCGCCTGCAAACGCTGGACAGAATCTCAACTTGCCGCCCTGGAAATGCACCTGCAGCAGGAAGCCGCTGCCCGCAAAGCCCAGAACCTGCCGGAACAGGTGCGACTGACCGGACTCTTTCACATCCGCATCGCTGAAATGGCCGACAATTCCTTCCTGCTGCGCTTCATCACCGAATTGGTGTGGCACACGGCTCTGGCTGTGGCCCTGTATGAGCTCTCTGGAGACACCGAATGCACCGAACTGGAACACCAGGACCTGCTGGTGGCGCTGAGGAAACGCGATGCCAAAGAAGCCGTCAGCATCATGCAGGAACACCTCCAGCACGTACAGGCCAGCCTGAGCGATCAGGCCAGGGTGTTCCCCAAAGTCAATTTGCAGGAGATCCTCTCTCCACTGGTCATGGCACAACTCAAATAAAAGAAGGGACCGGAGGTGCAAAACTCCGGTCCCTTCTCATTGGTATGCGTGCGTTGCAGGTCAGTCTCAGGTCACTGGGGCACAGTGCGTTTGCGGGCAGGGAACAGTCTGGCGTACCAGGGCTCAGGGGCATGAACGGGCTCGACGTTCACAAATGCACGGGGAGCAGGGGCAGCAGGAACTTCACGCTTCCAGCGGTAGCCAATCACTTCGTAACCCTGGCTTTCCAGGCCTGTCAGAAGTTCGCCGGCACGGGCATCGTCTTTTTCAATGTGGAAACGCAGGGAGAAGTCGCCAAGTGCAGCATATGGGAAGTGCTCGAAACGTTCGTCGGATTTCAGGAGACGCTGGATGGCCTGGGATTCAAATGTACCGGTCACTTCTAAGATGAGCATGACGCCCTCCTCTAACCCGTCAGGGGGTTATGGCTGTATGAGACGGAGGTTTTGGTTCGGATTCTGGCGACTCTTTTCGCCCTGACATCAGGTTACGCCAAACCCTAGAAAACTCCAATCGGAAAACAGGGAGGTGCCACAGGCTCATATCGGGTTTTCCGATTCAAAAGGTGCAAATAGCAGAAACAGCGGATGGCAGCGGAGCCACGGGACATTTACACTGGACACATGAAACTGTCTCAGCTCAGGGCACTGATCGCCATCGCCGACACTGGAAGTTTCTCCGAAGCCGCGCTGGATCTGGGCATGTCCCAGTCCTCGGTCAGTGAAGCACTGTCCGCCCTGGAAACCCACCTGCAAAGCTCACTTGTGGAAAGAGGCCGCTTTGGTGCTCGCCTGACCCCACTGGGACAGCAGGTGCTGATTCACGCCCGTGCCGCCCTGGGTGCCATTGAAGGCATCGAGCAGGAGGTCACCCTGTCCAGAGGTTCCATCCAGGGAACCCTGCGCATCTCCACTTTCAGAAGCATTGCCAGCCAGTTGATTCCGAAAGTGATGGCCCAGCTGAAACAGCACCATCCAAAACTTCAGCTGGAACTGCTGGAATGCATGATGTGCGAAAAAGAAGACCTGCTGCGCCCGGTTTTTGACGGAACCGCTGACCTCGCCTTCCTGCCCCAGTGTGAGAGCTCGGAATTCATGTCGTGGGAGATCATGGAAGATCCCTACATGGTGCTGGTGCCAGACGCCTGGGTGCACCGGGCCACCATCCGCCCAGAGGACCTTGTGGACCAGCCCCTGATCGTCTCCAAAGGTGGAGACTGCACCAACCGCATCATGGCGTATCTGGCAGACCACCAGCTTTCCCCCACCGAGATCATCAAAGTCCATGACGACTTCACCATGTACAACATGGTTGCGCAGAACCTGGGCATCTGCCTCAGTCCCAGACTGGCCATTGACTATGTGCCCAGAGGGGCCACCATGCTGCCTCTGGAAGTCCCCCTCTCCCGTTACATCAGTCTGGCCGTGCGCCAGGGAGGGCTCCGCACCCCGGCAGTGCGTCATTTTATCATGGCCCTGAAAGGCCTCCTGCCAGAAAGCAAGCTGCCGTTTCTGGAAACCGTGCAGTGCCACACCTGGACCTGAGCGATTCAGCGAAATCCGATTTTTTTGCATCGTTTGAGGTGACCGCCGTCAGATCTTTGAAAGGACAGGTTGTTACCATAAAGGTGTGCGACAGGTCAGGGTGATTGCGGACCACATCTGGTTCGAGGGCGAACTGCTTCCCAGAGAACAATGGGAGGCTTTCGACCTGCTCTATGGCTGCATGGAACACCTGCCAGAGAACGATGGAGAGCATATTTTGCTGCTGGGGGTGAGGTGTGGTTTTTCTCCTGGGAAAGTGCAGGAGAAACCCTTTGTGTTCATCCACCAGAGGTCCATTCAGAGCATTCTGGAACTGCCAGAACCATAACAGAAACACCCCCGGCATCAACATGCTGGGGGTGTTTGTTTTTCGGGACTCACACAGGGGGGTTGAGCACTTCCTGGGGGTTGTGGTCAAACACCTGGATTTCTCCACCGAAAACCTCCCAGTACCCCTGGGACACAAAGCGCATCACGTCGGTGGGAAGCCTCCAGCCGTGGGTGATGGCGTAGTGCTCGAGGGCAGACAGGGCACTCGGGGCCTGGATGATGGTCATGAGGTTGTTTTCGATGATGTAGTAGAGCTGCATCTTTAACCTGCTTTTCTGGAGTTGGGCCGTGTGGCATGCTGCGGGTCTGAAAGGCTGGGGATCTGCAAAGGAAGACCATGGGCTCTGCCAGCGGATGGGTGTGAAGCGGTAGGACTGTTCACAGGCATCATTTCCTCTCTGTCCGGTCACTTCGCAGTGTCTGAGGAAGCAAGATGGGGATCAGGGGCACCAGTGAACATGCAGTCAGCAACGGCTTAGACACTGGGTTCATTTTACATTGTTTCAGTGCACAAAGAAACCTGCAGCTGGACCAGACAGAAGAAAACTGTGTTTGGGCGCATGATCGAAGGCATCATCCTGGAACCGTTCCAGGGCATGGTCGAAGGCATCATCCTGGAACCCTTTCAGTGCATGATCTGAGCGGTCATCCTTCCTGCAAATGAGGCCACATGTTCCCAGCCCTGAACCCACTGCCCCTGCACCTGAAGGCGGTAGAGGTCCAGCACCTGTCCTCTGGCGGGTCTGGGTGTGAGGTTTACAGGAGCCTCCTGGGTGACCGGGACACGGCTGCGGGCCAGGATGATGCCAGGCTGCCAGGGGTTGATGGTGCGGAAACTGAACGGTTCGCTGGGGCTGAATTCACAGTGGATGGACACCAGGGAATTGGACACCGTCCACAGTTTGGTTTTCAGGTGGAGGAGGTCAAAGTTCTGCTGCCCGTTCTGCAACCTTGTGGCATCCCAGTGCAGGTGGTTGCCCTGAAGCCAGCGCACCTCGCCCAGATCAAGGTTCACCGGATCGAAGTCACGAAGCCCCTGTTCCAGGCGTTGAATCAGGGCTCCACAGGGAACACAGGCCCGGAAAGAACCTTTCATCAGGATGCCTGGCGGGACCCTGAGGGCTTCAGGGGGGAAAACATCCAGCCAGTTCTGGCGAAGATGCACCACCGTTTGTGTGGTTTCCGGGTCCAGACGAAGCATGACGGCATAAACCACAGTTTCACTCATTCTTGGGCTCCTCACTGACGATGCAGTTGCGGCCACGCCTCTTGGCCTCATACAGGTGTTCGTCTGCCTGCATCAGCACCTGATCGATGCTGGCCAGCCGGGTGTTGGAGCAGATGCCAAAACTCATGGTGATGTTGCGGTCTGGCATCAGGTCCTTCCAGAGATGGATTTTCAGTTTGTGCTGGATGCGCAAGCAGGCCGTGTAAGCCCCTGCAGCGTCTGCTCCGGGCAGCAGCAGGACGAATTCCTCACCACCATAGCGGGCCACCAGATCGCTGCCTCTGCGGTCCTCTTGCAGGAGGTCGGCCACCCTTTTGAGCACCAGATCCCCAACTTTGTGGGAGTAGGTGTCATTGACACTCTTGAAGTGGTCGATGTCCATCAGCACCACACTGAAGTGCTCCATGGTGCGCCTCACCCGGGCAAATTCCCGCTCAAACTGAGAAAAGAACAGGCGTCTGTTGGGAAGACCGGTGAGGGGATCGGTGTTGGCAAGGTGCTCAAACTCCTCTGCCTGCTTTTCCAGACGTTCGTAAAGGCGCTGGCGTTCTTCGTGCAGGGCGGAGAGCTTCTGGTAGGCACTTTCAAGCTCCAGACGCAGGGACTTCTGGAAATCGCTGTTCTGCTGGTGCTGCCTGAGTTCCTGTTGCAGCAAAATGGGCTCATGGGGGTCTGCTGTGTCCTGCAAGGCCCGCTCAGAAGTCACGTAAGCTTCGAGGTGGTTCAGCACCTCCTCACGGCTGAGTGTTCGCACGTTCATCATCATCCAGTGGGCCTGGGCGGCCAGTCTGGGCATCTGGTGGGTGACGGCCAGATCGATGGCTTCTTCCAGGACCTGCTGGGCGTAACGGTAACGGGGAATGTTGACAGCCACCTTGGCGATGTTGATGCGCTGCTGGATCTGGCCGTGCAGGTTGCCACTCTGCTCAAAGAGGCGAATGTTCTCTTCATAGCAGGGAATGGCCAGTTGGGGCTGTGCCGTCCAGGTGCTCACACCAGCAATGCCGTTGAGGATCTCCACCCGCTGCTGGATGTTCTGTGGGGTGTCTGGCACCAGCTCAAGGGCCTGCTGAAAGAGACCCATCCCGTGTGAGTAGCGCTTCACAGAGCACATCACGTCCCCGAGCTGTTTGAGCACTCTGGCTTTCTCCAGATCATTCAGGCGGGCCAGACCTTCAAACACCTGCTGAAAGTCCTCCAGTGAGGATTGGAGCAGCAATGTGGAGCACACATCCAGCAGCAAGGGCAGGTAACGCTCATCCTGATGGGACATGGACTGGATGAGGGTCATCTGACGGGTCCGGGCCGCATCATATCCTCCGAGGGCCTGCAGGATTTCAATGGCCTTGATCTGGAAGGGGTAGGTCTCCGTGGTGTCAGATTGCTGCTCGGCTTTTTCCAGTGCCTCCAGTGCTTCTGTGGTCCGCAACAACTGGTGCAAGATGCTGGCTTTCAAAAGCCATCCTTGCACGTTCAGATGGGCATCAGGCACTGTGCAGAGAATCTGCAGCGCTTCCTGAGGTGAACCCAGTTCCTGCAAAAGCTGTGCCTGCTGCAGTTCGGTCTGGAAAGCAGTGGTTTCTGGGGGAAATGTCCCATCGGAAGGCAGCATGATGGGTTCACTTTAGAGGGGGCGAGGTCACCAAAATCTTACCCACCCTTGAAAGAATTGTGGGGGATTTCAGCTCTGGCTCAGCTTTGTGGTGAACCCCAGTGCACTGCGTCATGGTCCTTTTGAATGCTGATCAGCAAGCCTGCCGAGAGTTCCCAGAGACGCTCAATCTTCAGAGCCAGCAGTGGGATGACAGGGGCATTGCCCAGCAGCACCTCCTGGAGGTCGTCCAGGGTGTATTCCAGCTGCACAGCAAGTTCCTCCACGGTGATGCCCCTGCATTCGCATTCGAATTTCAGGATCAGACCGGGGTGCACTGGCTGTTCAGGGATGGGCAGGACTTCTTTCAACAGATCCTCACGCTTTCTCTGCCGACAGTATAGATCAGGGTGTATGCTGGCACACCAAGTAAATTCGTTACAGATCTGTGACAAAATCCATTGGTGACTTTGGGCGGGCGATGGCCCATGTCGGAGATTGAATTCAGACACCATATTGTTTATTATGCTTTAAACATAATACGAGGTCCCATGAGCCAACTGTTGACCCTGATTGATGAAACCACCACTGGCAAAAAAACCACTGTCTGCACCCTGACGTTTCCTGAAACCCATGTGACAGCAAGAGAAATCCTGCGCAGACGCATTTATGCGGAAGTGACCGAACACAACAACCAAAGCAGCAGATCGTTTCAGGGCCTGGTCTGGCCTGGTGGTGACCCTGCTCAGTGCACTGCAGGACATGCAACCCCTCCTCTGGACTGGGAAAAACAGTTCAAGACCGCCCAGCAGGCCTTCCAGATGTTCCAGTTCATCATGCTGGTTCAGGACAGACAGATTGAGAACCTTGAGGAAGAAATCCACCTGAAACCAGATGAAACACTCGAAATCCACTTCCTGAAACTGGTCCCACTGGTGGGTGGATAGGTATGGCTTTTCCAGACGCTTCAGAACGCATCCTTCAAATCCTGAACAACAACAGTCCGTCTCAAAATGCTGAAACCCGAGCCCTGCAGGACCACCTCTACACCTTCATGACTTCAGCACCATTTGACCAGGAGGCTTTCAAACCCCTTCTGGAAGTGATACCCCAGGCCAGAGCAGGACTGGCAGACCACCGCAAATGGTTGCAGAAAGCCCTGGACGCACTGAATGCCCACCAGCATGTGCTGCCTCTGGAAATTGCAGCCCGCGCAAGGGTCCTGAAATGGACCCTTGAAGCACAGCACCTGACGTACCCCTCGGCCACAGTGGCCTTGCGCAAGTACATCGAGTTATCGCAGGCCAGAGCCGAATCTACAGCTACAGAAATTCAGCGGATGCTTCCCCACCTGTCTGCAGAAATGCAGGTCTACGCACAGGAATTGCGGGATGGCACCTCCGAACTGGATGAACTGGCAGAATTCCCTCAAGATCCAGATCCTGCAACCCGGGCACTGGCCGCCTTGCAACAACTGACTGTCTTTGAGAAGTGGACCTATCTGTTGGACCACAGCGTGCGGGGAACATCGCTTCTGGAGCGCATTCACCAGCAACCTGTGGAGTTCCGGCGCATGGTTCTGATGACTGCTTTCACCCACCCTGCTGCACCCGCAGTTCACACCTACACCCTGGACCGTCTCTTGCAGCAGGAACAACCCCTGGACCCTGAATTGATCCAGGTGATTTTTGAATGGGCAGGAAAATGGCATTCCATGTGGTTCCATGATCCTCTTTTCAAGTCCATCAGCCTTCTGGCAAAATCAGCTCTCGAAGCAGGAACCCTTCCAGAAACCACTGCAGCCATGCTCAGACGCACTGCTGCAGTTTATGCAGCCAGCAAAGAGGCCCAGCAAGCCCTGAATTGGCTCCCCACTTCACATCCCAATGCTGGGGAGCACTGGGCAGATCAGGTTCTCTCTGACCTCAAGAACATGCCTGCTCCGAAGCCCTGGCTGGACTTCTTCAAACACAGCATTGGGTTTACGGGTTCCAAACCCAACGCCCGGCTCCTCAGGACATTTCAGAAGCAGCTTGAGGCCCTGCCCACTCCCGAGGAACAGGTGCTGTCATGGCTCAAAAAAGTCTGTTCTGGTCGCAGTTTACCTCTCCGCACCATTCCAAACCAATCCCACAACCAGAGTGAGGACGGCTTTAACACCCTGCTCCTGCGTGGCCTGATCTGGCTGTGTGCGTTCTTGCCTTACACCCCTGAACTTCCCAGGACCCTGGCCCAGATCGCCGAATACAGCCTGAAGAAAGTTCCCGGAGTGGGACCACGCAGTCCCAGAATTGCCCATGCCTGCATTTACGTTCTCGGCCAGATGGAGCATGAGGGGGCTCTGGTCCAATTGGCGCGGCTCAAAAGCCGCACCCTTCTGAAACCCACCCTGAAGGAAATCGAGAAGGCCCTTGCAGCAAAGGCCAGCAAACTGGGCATCTCTACTGAAGACCTGGAAGAACTGGGAATGCCCACCTTCGGTCTGGATGAAACAGGTTGCCACACGGAGCAATGGGGGGACATCACAGCCAGATTGGACGTCTCCGGGCAGGAGGTTGAACTGTCTTTCTGGAATGCAGCAGGCACAGAAATCAGGAGCCTTCCGGCCCGTTTGAAGCACGAGCATGCAGAAGAATTGAGGGAACTGAGAGCCAGCAGCAAAGACATCCGCCAGATGCTGACCACTGTGGCTGGACGCCTTGATGGGCTGTATCTGCAACAGAAAAGCTGGCCTGTGCAAACCTGGCAGGAGCGTTACCTGCATCACCCCCTGGTGGGCACGGTGGTCCGCAGATTGATCTGGAACTTTAATGATGGAGATCAGAAAACCTCACTGATCTGGAACAAGGGCAAGTTTGTAAACGCCCACGGGCAGGTCCAGGATCTTCCAGCCCACAGCACCGTGACCCTGTGGCATCCACTTGACACCAGCAGTGAAGAAGTGCTGCGCTGGCGTGATTTCATCCTGCAGCAGGAGGTCACCCAACCTTTCAAGCAGGCCTTCAGGGAAGTGTACCTGCTGACCGCTGCAGAAGAACACACCCGTGTCTACTCGAACCGATTCGCGTCCCACATCCTGAAACAGCACCCTTTCCATGCCCTGTGTGCTGTCAGGGGCTGGACAGACAGCCTGCGAATGATGGTGGACGCATACTTTCCCCCTCCAACCAAAATTCTGAACGCATGGAACCTCCGAGCAGAATTCTGGGTGGAAGGGGCCGGAGATGAACATGGTGTAGACACCAACGAGAGTGGCACCTACCTGTACCTTGCCACCGATCAGGTGCGCTTCTATGCCCTGAATGCAAGCGAGAACCTTTTGAACGCCCCGGGAAGTGGTGAAACCAGTGGATTTTTCCGTGAACCTCTGAATGCTGATCCACTCCCCCTCCAAGACATTCCAGCACTGGTCTTCAGTGAAGTGATGCGGGATGTGGATTTGTTTGTGGGCGTGTGCAGTGTCGGAAATGACCCGAATTGGATGGATTCAGGTTTGCACCAGCACCATGACAGGTACTGGCAGGATTACAGTTTTGGTGAGCTTGGTGCAACTGCTGTCACCCGAAAAGAACTGCTCTCCCGGATTCTGCCCAGACTGAGCATCCGGGAACAGGTGTTCATTGAGGGCCGTTTCCTCAAGGTCAAAGGAAAAATCCGCACCTACAAAATCCATCTTGGCAGTGGGAACATTCTGATGGAGCCCAACGATGAATACCTGTGCATTGTCCCTGCCAGGGGGGTCGGCCAGAACGCAGTTGTTTTGCCTTTCGATGGTGACCATACGCTGTCCATCATTCTCTCCAAAGCCTTCTTGCTGGCAGAAGACCAGAAGATCATCGATCCCACCATTGTGCGCCAGATCCGCTGATCCACATGAAGCAAAACGGTCTGGTGAGTTGCCGCACACCAGACCGGGGAGCATTTTGATGGGCCAGGAGAGGACCCGGACGCAGATCAGCTCAGAGGGTGACGGGAACCCTGGTGGTGAGGCCATCCCCGAGTTTGAAGAGGTGCTTGCTTTCCTGGGCGAGTTTCAGGTCCTGCTGGCTGTAGGGCCAGTAAAAGCTGAGTTTTCCGGTGAAGGGGAAATCCCCGAAGACCACATCTGCCACACCCTGGCCTTCAGAGCCGGGCAGCCAGCTTGCCACGAAGGCATCCCACTCAGGAAGGTGATCGGTGATCACGTAAGGGCGGCCAGACAGCAGCAGCACGGCAAGTTTCTTGCAGGACTTGCGGGCATTGGCGATCACATCGAGGTGGGCCTGGGTGAGCTTGAGTTCAAAGCGGTCCCCCATGCCTTCTGCTGCGGGTTCTTCTGCAATGACCACCACACCCACATCAAAGGTTTCAGTGCTCAGGCCGTCTTCGCTGTACTGGATGAGTTCAGGGTTTGCGACCGTTGCCCTGAAAGCTTCCAGGATGTTGGTGCCTTCGGTGATCTGGCCGTGGCTGCCCATCCAGGAGATGGTCCATCCGCCGCACTGTGCCCCGAGGTCATTTGCTGCAGAGCCTGCCAGCAGCACTTTCTGGGTTTTGCTGAAAGGAAAGACACCTTCATTTTTCAGCAGGACCTGGGATTTGCGCACGGCTTCCCTTGCGACTTCGCGGTGGGCTCTGGAACCGACCACGGACAGGTCTGGAATCTCCTGCTCATCGAACAGACCAAGGGCATGCTTGGTTTTCAGAATACGGGTCACTGCGTCGTCAATTCGGCTGAGGGGCACGTCTCCGTTTTCCACCGCCTTGCTCAGGGTCTCAATGAAACGCTCGTACTTGAAGGGCACCATCACCATGTCGATGCCAGCGTTGATGGATTTCACCACGCAGGTGTAGTAATCCGCATCAATCTGATCAATGCCTTCCCAGTCGGTGACGATGAAGCCCTCAAAGCCCATCTCCCCTTTCAGCACGTCATTGACGAGGTAGCTGTGCCCGTGCATCTTGACCCCGTTCCAGCTGGAGTAGGACGTCATGATGTTGAGGGCTCCGGCTTCAATGGCCTTCTGGTAGGGCGGCAGATGCACGGTGCGCAGGGTTTCCTCGTCGATCTCGCTGTTGCCCTGGTCAAGTTGCCATGCTCCCTGGCTGAGGAGGGCCTGCATGCCTGCATCCACGTGGGCATTGGCCAGCGTAGCGTCGTTCTGCAGGGCGTTGGGGTCACCAGAAATGCGTCTGGAGCTTCCGAAAGTGGTGGCCCCGTCTGCCACAAAGTGCTTCACGGAGGGCAGAACACTGCTTGGGCTGTTCCAGTTTTCCCCCCTGAGGCCTTCGATGTAGGCAGCAGCAAGCTCGCTGACCAGAGCCGTGTCCTGGCTGTAGCCTTCAAAAGAACGGCCCCAGCGGATGTCGTAGGGAATGGAAACTGCAGGAGCAAAATCCCACCTGACCCCTGTGGCTGCCACTTCCAGGGCCGTGGCACGACCAATGCGGCGCACCAGGTCCACATCGCGGGTGGCTCCGAGACCGATGTTGTGTGGGAAGATGGTGGCTCCATGCATGTTGTTGTGTCCGTGCACGGCGTCCACCCCGTAGATCAGGGGGATTTTCAGGCGGGATTGTTTTGCCTCTTCAATGAAGCCCAGCACCATCTCGCGCCAGTTCCGGGGGTTGTTTTCGGTGGGATTTCCGCCCCCGCCACTGAGGACCGATCCCAGGCTGTATTTTGCAATGTCACCGGGTTTGACACTGTTTTTTTCAGGCTGGGTCATCTGGCCGATTTTTTCTGCCAGGGTCATCTGGGAGAGCAGGTTGTGGACAAAGTTCAGGTTGTTGCTGGGTTGACTCATGGTGCTCCTCGGGGGTACTTTAGCGGTACAGTAACAGTCTACGCTGTTTTCGGGATGAATGTTGTGCACAGTCTGGGTCAAAGTATCGAAACGATTCGATGGTAGCATGTTGGTGCCAAAAGTGAAAGTGCTCTGCCTCTGAATCGACCGAAAATCCACCAGAAGTGCAGACATGTGCTGAAAAAACTTTCAGGATGGGATGAGCAGGAGATCAACAGAGCCAAAAGCCAGTCGACCGAACCAACAGATGCCCTGCAGGAAAGCGTGCCAGTGATTGCCCTCCCCAGGAAACAGGTGGATTGGTGGATGTCAGGCCGTCCTGTTCAAGCTCAGTCTCCAGAAGCCGCATCCGCAATTCTGACCCCTCTGATGGGAATCAGACAGACCAGACGCATCACAATGCACAGCAGAAAATACACCACGTAGGCTCCAGCCACCTGCTGTCCTTGCAAGATGGACACAACCCAGCCTGAAACCAGACCCATCACGAATGCTGCCGCACCAGAAAGAAGGTTGCCCGATGAAAGGTAAGGCAGGCGGTTCCCAGGCTGGGTTTTGTGCATGGCGAGATTGAAGATGGCGAGGTTGGCGGCATTGTAGATGATGGCTTCCAGCACCGCCAGAAACCACACCAGAAAGGTCCAGTGGGTCTGGTGAATGACCAGCAGGGTGATGGGAATCAGCAAGGCACTGCTGAGGGCAGCCACTTTCAGGACCAGGGTGTTGGGAATGCGGTCCACGATGCTGCCAATCTGGTAGTTGACCAGCAGGCCAATGGCTGCGGTCAATGCCGCATACAGACCCACCTGCGTCATGGTGAAGTCCAGAACATTCAGGAAATAGGGAATCAGCATGACCGTGCAGAAAGCCTGGGCTCCACCCCAGACGGTCATGAAACGCAGAAAAGGCGCGAATTTTGGGTCCCTGAGGGGGGTCATGAGCACGTCTTTGAAGGTGAGTTTTGGGGCACTGGGATAGGGATCATGGTACATCAGGTACATCAGGGTGGAGATGATCGACAGCACGAAGGCCGCACCGAACAGCAGGGCATAGTTGGTGGGCGACACCAGATGGTCAATCACCAGACCTCCAGCCAGAGAAGCTGCAGTCGCACAGATGCCCATCAGGCCGTTTCGCATGCCAAAGTAACGCCCACGGATGACACTGGGGACCACATCTCCCATGATGCCGCTCCAGATGGTCCCTGCTGCCGACTGGAAGATGTTGGTGAAGGTCAGACCCACCAGCAGCCACACCACTTTTTCAGACGTGGGAAGATCAATAAAAAGCAGGGTGAGGGGCAAAAGGCCGAGCAACCTGCTGGCCATGCCCAGGTAGAACATCAGGCGTTTGCGTTTTTTGACCTGTGAAACCCACCATGCCGTGATCGGGCCGCTGAGCTGGGCCAGAAAGGGAATGCTGCCAGCGAAAGCCAGTTCGGTGCTGCTGGCCCCCAGGTGACCGAGGTAACCAATGAAGATGGGACCCAGCAGCCATGTGGCATAAATCTGCCAGATGCAGCCTTCCCAGACGGACAGTTTCAGGGTGGTGAGTTTCTTGGGATCGCGGATGTCAGCGTAAAGGGATTGCATGAAGAGTCCTCAGGTGCACGGGGGAAGGTGT
Source organism: Deinococcus cellulosilyticus NBRC 106333 = KACC 11606 (assembly GCF_007990775.1). Lineage (NCBI taxonomy): Bacteria > Thermotogati > Deinococcota > Deinococci > Deinococcales > Deinococcaceae > Deinococcus > Deinococcus cellulosilyticus. The sequence continues at coordinate 104,871 of NZ_BJXB01000009.1, forward strand.
TGGATGGCTGACAGGCCACTGTCTCTGGAGACCAGCGGCAAATTCGTTTCAGTATGGCGCCGTGATGGGTCACGGTCAAGGAAGATTGGTTACCATTGATCTGATGAAAAAAACACTCAGAGAAAATTGCGTTCTGGATTCAGGTTGATCTTGTCCTGGACAAACCTGAAAAACTTTTCAATACCGAGTACAATTTTTTCAGAGTTGAGGGTTTTCTTTCGGAACCATCGTTTCTGCAGACCCAGGCTGATGGGCAAAAAAAGGCTGTCAACCACACCAAGACCAAATCAGCAGGCACGATCTTATCATCAGCCCAGACAAATGAGTCAATCCACGACATCCATTTGAAATGCCAGTGGTGATGTAGACGTATGGTTTTGATTCAAGTCAGATCCTGATAGTGTGGTCCCATTCCACACAGGAGGCCATCCATGTTCATTCACAGCGTCTACTTCTGGTTGAAACCCGCACTCTCCGCACAAGACCACCAGACCTTCCTTGAAGGCATCGCCTCTCTTACAGAAATCGAAACGGTTGCTCATGGATACTGGGGCAAACCTGCAGCCACGGACCGCCCGATCATTGAGAAAGGGTATTCCTATGGTCTGGTGTTGGTCTTCAAAGACCAGGAAGCGCACGACGCCTATCAGGTCGATCCGGTGCATGACCTTTTCAGGGAAAGGTGCTCGCCGTTCTGGAACCGCGTGACCATCTTTGATACCGTTCAGGAAGCCTGAGCCACAAAAAAGCCCGGAGTGCTGTCTCCGGGCCTTTCTGTTTTCACTTCACTGCAGAAATGGCCTGAAAATCCTCATCAGAGAGTTCAAGCCGGGCACCCTGCAGGTTCTCCTCGAGGTGTTTGATGCTGGAGGTGCCCGGAATGGGCAGCATCACCTTCGAGCGTTTCAGGAGCCAGGCCAGGGCCACCTGGGCAGGTGTGGCGTCGTGCTTCCGTGCGACATTTTCCAGCACCTGCAGGTTCCCCCCGGCCACGGGACGCCAGGGAATGAAGCCGATGCCCTGCTGCTCACAGTAATCCAGCACCTGTTCAGACTGCCGATCAAACAGGTTGTACATGTTCTGCACGGTCACCACGGGCAGGACTTTCTGAGCGGCCTCAATTTCTTCCACGGTCACCTCAGAAAGCCCGAAGAAACGAATCTTGCCCTCGTCCTGCATTTCCTTGATGACCCCGAACTGCTCGTCTCTGGGCACCTTTGGATCGATGCGGTGGAGTTGCCACAGGTCGATGCGCTCCAGTTTCAGACGCCTCAGGCTCATTTCGACGCATTGCCTGAGGTACTCAGGGCGGCCCACGGGCACCCAGCGGTCCGGACCCTGGCGGGTGTGTGCTCCTTTGGTGGCGATCACCAGACCATCCGCATAAGGGTGCAGGGCTTCACGGATCTGTTCTTCATTGACGTGTGGACCATAAGCATCTGCGGTGTCGATGAAATTCACCCCGAGTTCCACCACCCGCCTGAGGACCCTGAGGGCATTCCCGGGGTCGGCAGGCTCACCCCAGATGCCCGGGCCTGTCAGGCGCATGGCCCCGAAGCCGAGGCGGTTGATTTCGAGTTCTCCACCAATTTTGAAGGTTCCACTGTGTGCAGCGTTTAAAGTCTGGGTCATGAGGTCTCCTTTTGTGTTCAATGGCATAGGTCAGAAGGGCTGGAGGGGGGTGCTGTTCTGGGAAGTTTACAGTTGGCAGTTCACAGCAGAGATTGGGACATTTCTGCCTGATCAGGCCAACGACATGGGCATGACGAGGAAAGAAAAGTGTATCCCTCAGGATGAGGACCAGCGCTTTTTATTTCTGCAAGATACCGCGCTGTTCACCCACAAAATTGCGGTACCATTTTGCACTGTCCTTGAGGGTGCGCTTCTGGGTTTCGTAGTCCACATGCACAATCCCAAAACGCTTGCTGTACCCGAATGCCCACTCAAAATTGTCCATCAGCGACCATTCGAAATACCCTTTCACCGGGACACCTTCTGCAATGGCGCGGCCCAGATGCTGCAGGTGGTCTTTCAGGAAGCGGACCCGATCCTCGTCATGCACCTGTCCATTCACCAGTTCATCCTTGAATGCAGCTCCGTTTTCGGTGATGTAGTACTTCGGAGCAGGGTATTCCCGGTGCAGGTCTTTCATCAGGCGGTAGATGCCCTCCGGGTACACTTCCCAGCCCATGTCGGTGCGCTCGGCGTTCTGCAGGGTTTTGCCTTCGGTGCTGACCCAGTAGCGATAGTAGTAATTCACCCCCAGAAAATCCAGAGGCTGAGCGGCCACTTTGAGCCTTTCAGGATCGATTTCGGGCATGAGGTCACCGTAGTGTTGCACTGCCCGGTCAGGGAAGGTCCCCCTGAACACCGGGTCCAGATACCAGCGGTTGATTTTCGCATCCAGCAGCAGGGCGGCTTCCTGATCTTCAGGCGAATCGGTGGCCGGATCTACGGGGTAGAGGTTCAGTACGGTGCCCAGTTCGGCCCTGGTGTTCTCCCCTCTCAGGGCCGCGATGGCGTCCCCATGGGCCAACTGGATGTGGTAGGAGGCCAGCAGGGCCATGCGCAGATCCTGAATGCCCGGGGCATGCCGTCCAATGTGATACCCCAGTTCTGCAGTGCACCACGGCTCGTTGAAGGTGCAGTAGCTCTTCACCCGGTCTCCCAGCCTGCGGTAGACGGTCAGGGCGTACTCGGTGAACCAGTGCGGGATGTCTCTGTTGGCCCATCCCCCCCGGTTCTGCAGGGCCTGTGGGAGGTCCCAGTGGTAGAGGGTCAGGTGGGGGTCCAGGCCCCTTTCCAGCAGCCCATCCACCAGACGGTCATAGAAGTCGAGGCCCTTTTCATTGACCCTGCCCATGCCTTCAGGGAGGATGCGGGGCCAGGCCACCGAGAAACGGTAGGCGTTGAGGTTGAGCCCTTTGATCAGGTCAAGGTCCTGCTCCCAGAGGTGGTAGTGGTCACAGGCAGTGGTGCCGTTCTCACCGTTCAGGATTTTTCCGGGCATCAGGGCGTAGGCATCCCAGATGGAGGGGCCACGGCCATCTTCGAAGGCTGCACCCTCGATCTGGTAGGCACTGGTGGCAACGCCCCAGGCGAAGTCTGCAGGGTAAGGGTGGATGGGGTCTTTCATGGTGTGCCTTTCATGCTGAATGTTTGGAGTCAGGCCAGTGTTTCACTGAACTGGTTTCTGGGGGTCAGGGCTTCAATCAGTTGCATCTGGCGTCTCAGGGCCTGCTGGTAAATGTCGTGAATGTGCGGTCTGGGTTCAAAGGCTGCCGTGACCATCCGCTCTGGGAGTTCAAAAGGGTCGAGGATGTTCAGGGCCTTGAGCGCCATCAGGGCGGCCCCGCGTGCAGTGGCCTCGTCGGGTACATCCGTGACCACCACAGGAGCTCCCAGCACATCTGAGAGCATCTGCAGCCACAGGTTGGAGGAAAGAATCGCCTGACCGCTAGCCACATAGGTGGGTGCTGCGCCCAGGGAGGGCCTGAGGCGACGGGCAATGTCTGCAAGTCGGTAGGCAATGCCTTCCATCCCTGCCCGCACGATCTGGTGTGGATGGGTGCTGAGTTTCAGGCCATGCAGGGTGCCCGTGGCCTGTGGGTTGTAGTTGGGGCTGCGCTCCCCACTGAAAGAGGGGACAAAAGTGAGCCCGTGGCTGTCCGGTTCAATCTCTGCAACCCGCTTTTCCAGTTCATTCCAGGGGCCCAGGTTCAGGGATTCCCGCATCCACTGGTGGATGTTGCCCCCTTCGGTGAGGGCTCCCCCGAGAAGGGCATGGTCCTCATCCACAAGGTAAGACCAGAGTCCAGCGGGGATGGATGGAAGTCTGCTGGGAACCACTGCACGCAGGGCACTGGTCGTTCCCACAGTGAGGGCCACAGTGTCCATGCGGGTGGCTGCACTGCCCACATTGGCTGCCGCTCCGTCCCCGAGGGCAGGAAAGAAAGGGATGTGGGCAAATTTGGGCCACCTGTGGGCGTATTCTGCGCCCAGATGCCGGTGGGCTGCCGTGTGGTCATCCAGCAGGGGCAACTGGTCCTCGCTCAGGTGCAACTGGTTCAACAGGTCCGGGTCCCACCTCAGGAGGTGCCTGTTCAGCAGGCCTGTCCAGGAGGCCAGTGAGTAAGAGGTCCGCACCGTGCCCCCAAAATACCTCCACAGCACATGGTCTGCAATGTTGCACCACGTGGTGGCTTCCATGCCGAACGCAGACCTCCACCAGGGAATCTGGGCGGTCCAGTAGGCGGTGTAATCAGGACAGCCTGTGCGATTGACCCTGCCTGGATCGGGCTGCAGTTGACCCAGGGCAGGGACGCTGCGGGTGTCCGCGTAGGTGAGCACTGGCAACACCGGTTGCTGGTGCCGGTCCAGGGCCACCAGGCTGGAGGCAATGCTGGTGAAGGCCACCCCCAGCACCTCCCTGCTGCCAGAGCGCACATGGAGGGCATCAAGCACCTGATCCACGGCCTGCGTGATGCGGGCCAGATTGGCCTCTGCGCCTCCATCGTCGCTGTGTGAGAGGCCACAGGACACTCTGGCCCGGATGCCCGGCAAGGCCTGTCCGTTCTGGTCGTAGGCCAGACCTTTCACACTGCTGGAGCCAATGTCAATGCTGAGCACAATGGGTTCAGATCGGATGTACATGCATGCCTCTGGTCATCACTTTCTTTCCTGCGCTTTTTTGAGGGCCTGATCAATCTTGTTGATGCGCCTGCTTGAAAAAGGTTCGCCCAGCACATGCAGGGAGGCCACCAGGGCGTCCACAATGCAGAGCTGTGCGAGTCGGGAAGCCACATGTTCTGGCCTGTAAGGGCTTTCGGTGGCAGAAACAGTCAGGGTGTGGTGGGCCAGACGGGACAGGGGCGTGCGTCCGAGACCAGAAAGGGCAATCACCTGTGCACCATTGTCGCGGGCCAGTTTTGCAGCATTCAGAACTTCTGCCCGGTTGCCCGAGTAGGAAATGGCGAAGGCCACATCGGCAGGTTCCAGCAGTGCGCAAACCTGCGTCATGTTGTAAGTGTCAGTGTGCACCCCACAGAGCAGCCCCAGCTTGAGGAACTTCTGGTGGGCATCCTGGGCGATGATGGCAGAGGCCCCCACCCCCAGAAACTCGATGCGTCTGGCCTGAGAAAGCACATCCACCGTTTTAGCAAATGCATCTTTCTCAAGATGCTCCAGGGTGTCCGAGAGGGAGGTGCTGCTGGACTCAAACACCTTCTGCAGGATCTGCTCCGGGGCATCGAAAGGCTGGATCACCTGCTGTGAGGCGTCCCGGTCACTGCTGGCCAGGGTGCGGGACAGTTTCAGTTTGAATTCCTGATAGCTTCTGAAGCCCAGGCCCTGCACCAGTCTGACCACGGTGGCCTCGCTGGAGTTGGACACAGCAGAGAGATCTGCGATGGTCCAGTGCAGAAATTCCTCCGGGTTGGCCAGGATGGTGTCAATGATCCGCACACTGGCAGCCCCGACCTCTTCACGCATGACATGGAGCTTGCGCAGCAGGGGGGGCAGATGGGCTGGAAAGGATTGCGACATCAGGGCTCCTTCGGAAGTGCAGACCGCAGGTGGTTTGATTCATTCTAAGGCTTCACCTGCAAAACACCTGCATCAAAATGAAGCAAAAATTCCTGCAAAACCCGTGCAAAACTTCAGCCAGGGCCAGACCGGGGTTGCTGCAATGGAGTGTTGATGGAGGACCACAAGACCAGGAAACATGGCTCGAAAAGCAAAACCTGCTGTTGAAGCCAGATGATCAGCACAGAAAACGATGAAACAAAACCATCATTTTTCTTCTGTTTTTGTGAAGCATTGTTGCGTTTTCAGGGCATGAAGATGCAACATCAGCGGGCTTGCGGTGCTGCATCTCCTGTGGCGATCAGGCCGATCAGGGCGTCCAGGGTGAGAGCAAGCAGGGCAGCACAGAGGGCTCCCACCATCACGAGGCCTGTGTTCTGCTGGGACAGACCATTGATGATTGGGGACCCCAGACCACCTGCACCCAGCGCCGCTCCGATGGTTGCAGTTCCAACGTTGTACACGGTGCTGGTGCGAATTCCTGCGAGCAGCACGGGCATGGCCAGTGGGAACTCGATGCGCAGCAGTTTCTGCAGTCCGGTCATGCCGGTTCCGGTTGCTGCGTCCAGCACCCCTTCATCCACACTGAGCAGGCCCGCGATCCCATTGGAGATCACCGGAACGAGACCGTACAGGATCAGGCCCAGCAGGGTCGGATAGACCCCAAATCCGAGTGCTGGAACGGCAAGAGCCAGAATCGCCAGGGTGGGGACCGTCTGGCCCAGTCCGGTCAGGGTTTCTGTGAGGCGCAAAAAGGACTGGTTGTGTGGGCGGGTCACGAAGACAACCAGTGGCAACGCCAGCAGCAGGATGATGCCCTCGGCCAGCAGCACCAGAAGCAGGTGGTCCAGGGTAAGCTGCCAGAGGGGTCTGTCTGTTTCGGGGGGTGTCCCGGCAGACAGTGGAGCCAGCAGTCGGGGCAACAGGCCTGGAATCAGGGCCACCAGCAACAAGGCAGACCAGATGAGTGCAGTGAAAGGGCTTCTCCGTGCAACCCTTTTCACTTCTGGCTCCTCTGCAGATGCAGCAGATCGCTGTAGTGCACCACACCCAGCACTCCACTGTGGTCTTGCACGGCCACAGCATCCACACCATCCCGGAGCATCACCGACAGGGCCAGCCTGGCATGGTCACTGGAGGAAAGCACCGGGGCCCCCTCCAGATGCCCGGGTTTCACCAGTTCAGCAAGGGAAATGCCTGCAAGCTGGGTGAGCACAGCATCTTCCCCCATGAACCTGCGCACAAACGGACTGGCAGGCTGATGAATGAGTTCATCAGGCGTCCCAAACTGCTCCAGGCGGCCTTCATTCATCAGGGCAATGCAGTCTGCCATCAGAATGGCCTCGCTGATGTCGTGCGTCACCATGACAATGGTTTTGGAAAGGCGTTTCTGGATGTCCAGAAATTCCAGTTGCAGTTTCTCTCTGGCAATGGGGTCCAGGGCACCGAAAGGCTCATCCATCAGGAGAACAGGAGGGTCTGCAGCGAGGGCACGGGCCACCCCCACCCGTTGCTGCTGCCCTCCGGAAAGTTCTGCAGGTTTCTTGTCCCGGAAGAGGTCAGGATCAAGACCCACCAGTTGCAGAAGTTCATCCACCTTCTGACGGGTCTGTTTTCGGTCCTGCTTTAAAAGGTCAGGCACCGTGGCGACGTTCTGCCCAATGGTCAGGTGGGGAAAGAGCCCAATTCGCTGGATCACGTAACCCATGTTGCGGCGCAGCACCTCGGGCCGGATGCCCAGCACGTTCTGACCGTTCAGGGAGATGCTGCCTGCGGTGGGTTCAATCAGGCGGTTGATCATCCTCAGGGTGGTGGTCTTTCCACACCCTGATGGCCCCAGCAGGGCAGTGATTTTGCCTGCCGGGAAGGTGAGGGTCAGGTCCTCCACTGCGGTGCGCTCCCCGTATTTTTTCTGCAAGCCTTTCAGTTCGATCATGTGGTCCTTCCCAGTTTTGTTCCAAGCAGTTGCTCCAGGGCACGCAGCAGCACATCGGCCAGCACGGCCAGCAGACACGCTGGGATGGCCCCCAGCAGAATCAGATCTGTAGCCCCTCCCTGCAGCCCTTTGAAGATGTACACGCCCAGTCCTCCTGCTCCGATCAGGGCAGCAACACTGGTGACACCAATCAGGAGGACCATCGCCTGACGCACCCCGGCGAGCCACACCGGCAGTGCCAGAGGGAGCTCTACCCTCCAGAAACGCTGGGTGTCAGTCATGCCCATGCCACGGGCAGCGTCCAGCACGCCCTCATCCACACCCCTGAGGGCCACCACCCCGTTTCGCAGCAGAGGGAGCATGGCGTACAGGGTAAGGGCCACCAGGGCAGGTGTGGTCCCGATGCCGCTCACCCCCGCAGCCCGCAGGCCGGGAACATGGTCCGCAAGCCATGAAAGGGGGGCAATCAGAAGGCCCAGCAGGGCGAGACTGGGTACGGTCTGGAAAGCTCCGGCCAGTCCGAGGGTGAAGGCTGCTGCCTTCTCATTGCGGCTGGACCACACAGCAAGCGGTCCACCGACCAGGGTGGCCACCAGCAGGGCTGAGAGCGTCAGCCTGAAGTGCTGCCCGAGTTCTGCGAGCCAGCGTTCCCCTTCGTTGCGGCCCTCGACCAGCACGCTCCAGCTGTCCAGCTGATGGGTCAGGTAAAGCAGGACCACCACAGGAACCCACAGCCACGCCCAGAGTTGCCGCCTTGAAGGGAGGGCCAGACTGGAGACGTAAAGGGCCATGCCTGCACCCACCATCCACAACCAGAAGCCTGTGCTTGCACTCACCCTGGCGATTTCAGACTGGCCCAGAAGATCGTGACGGGTGAGGAGTCCAAACAGAAAAAAACCACCTGCCAGCGCAAAGCTGGCAGGCAACCAGAGCCATCTGGGCCGGAAAAAGCCGACGGCTGCGAGAACAGAAAGCAAAGCCCCTCCAAGCCACTGGTGCTGCGCGGCCAGCATGTGAAACTCGGGAAGGGCAATGCGGTTGGGTCTCAGACCTGTCCACGGCAGAAAGAGGGCTGCCGCGAGCAGGGCCAGCGGAAGCAGAAGGGTCCTGAAATCAAAGGTGTGCTTCATGGGTCAGGCAAAAAGCCAGGGGAGCATGCTCCCCTGACCCCTCTGGCGTTACTTGATGATGCCTTTGCTCTTCAGGAAGGCTGCTGCCACATCACGGGCAGGCTTCCCTTCTACGGCAATCTGGGCGTTCAGTTTCTGGATGCCCGACTGGTTCAGCGTCCTGAAAGCCTTGTTGAGCAAAGTCTGGATTTTGGGGTTGGCCTTCAGCACTTCTGTGCGGATGATGGGTGCTGGCTGGTACACCGGCTGGGCATTTTTGGGGTCTTTGAGCACCACCAGATCCAGCGCAGCAATGGTCCCGTCGGTGCCGTAGGCCATCGCTGCATTCACACCGTTCTGCCCACTTGCTGCAGCCTGCTGGGTTTGCAGAGGGGTGGCTCCGGCCAGCAGCAGCTTCTGGTCTGCTTTCAATTTGAAGCCATAGGTGTTTTCAAAGAGCTGGAATGCGTCAGGACGGTTGAAGAACTCCGGGCTCCCGGCCACCTTGAGGTTGCCGCCTTTGTTCAGGTAGCCTGCCAGATCGGCATAACTGGAAAGTTTATTGGCCCTGGCAAACTTGGCAGGGAGGGCCAGTGCCCAGGTGTTGTTCACGTTGGCAGGATTCAGCCAGGTGATGCCGTTTCTGGCATCCAGGTCTTTTGCCAGCTTGTGAATCACTTTGGGATTCTGTGCATTCTCGCTGCTGATTTTGGCTTCCGGGAAGAGGTAGACGGCATTTCCGGTGTACTCGGGGTAAACGTCAATTTCTCCAGACAGGATGGCTTTACGGGCCACTCCGGTGTCCCCGAGGCTGGTTTTGTCGGTGACGTCAAATCCGGCGTCTTTCAGGGTCAGCAGGATGATCTGCCCCAGAAGTTGTGCTTCGGGGTCCAGCTTGCTCGCCACAACAATCGGTTTGGCAGAAGCCTGTGCGGCAAGGGCAAAAGCGGCAATCAGTAAAACACTTTTCTTCATGATTCTCCTCCAGCAGGACAGATACGGCTCAGAACAAAATGGGGTTCAACGTTTGAGTGAGGTGCGAATGGCCAGCCAGGGTCGGTCCGCACTGAAGTCATAATACTTGGTGCTGACCAGTTGCAATGTTCCCTGAATTCCACCTTTCAGGAGGCCATTGTGCAGTCGAATCCCCTGGTAATAATGCGGTGACAGGTGCTGGGAAGCGCGCTGGTGGTGGGCGCTGTGCTGCCAGTACCCCATGTGAGACAGGTCTTTCAGGACCACCAGGTTCAGCCAGTTGAAGGGATCGAGTTGCCGTGAGCTGTAACTCAGAATGGCAGGTGAGGGTTCCTGTCTGAGCGCCTCCACCAGCTTTGCATCGATGGCACTGAGTTCCTGCCGGATGTCAGCGGGCGCATCTGGCCTCAAAATGGAACGGAATCCCACAAAGGCAAGCTCAGGGAGGTTTTGCAGGGCATGAGGATCAAAAACGTGGAGGGTGTGGGGCCACTGGCCGTGTTCCAGCCTCTCTTCATGGGTGCGTCCGGTCAGCAGGGTCCCGAGCAGGGTGTCTTGCATGTCCTGCAGGTTCGAGAGGTCCAGGGCATTGTGGGCAGGATCGGTAAAAGGACGTTCTGGAAGCTGTTCTTCGAAAGCAAGCTGTACAAATCTGGACGCGGAGGGTGAGGGGGCATGTTGGTGTTCAGACATGAAGAGCTCCGGTGTGGTGCAGCACGCTGGCCTGCGAGGCCACCTTGTGCAAAATCTGGTACTGGTCTTTGTGCGTGATCTGGTAATGGCTGAACCCTGACCGGTGCAGCAGGTCCTGACCTGCAGGGGTGAGGTGCAACTTCAGCAGGGCCTCCTGCAACACCTGACGGGATCTGGGGTCCAGGTTCCGGTGCACGGCAAGAGGTGGGGCTGGAAAGGGTCCAATGCTCTCAATGATGCGGAGTTCCTGCCTGAGCCTGGGTTGTTGCTGCATCACCCAGGAAAGCACCTGGCTGTCAATCGCAGCAGCGTCCACCTGCTGGGCACGCACCTGCTGGATGGACTGCAAGTGTGAGCCACTTGGGGTGAATCGTCCTCCAAAGGGCGCAGACTGCTGGGCAAGCCGGGACAGCGGGGCAGCAAGACCGGACAGAGAGGTCAGGTCATTGAAGGCCCAGTGTGCGTAAGCCAGATCATTCAGGTTGTCAAAAATGCTGTCTCGGTGAACAATCACGTCGCTGAAGTACACAGGCTGGCCTTTTGAGCGTTCCTGCAGGGGAACCGGCACCGCCAGAAAGTCGAGGTGGTCATGCTCCAGTCCCAGCAGGCCACAGATGAAGCCCGCCTGTGCGTTTCCGTTTCTGAGGGATTTTTCGTCGGTGGTCCACAGTTCTGCGGGCTGGTATTTCAGGTTCAGCTGGGGGTGGGTCTCGAAAAGCCTCACCAGATCCAGCAGGTGTTGCTGGTGGCCGGGTCCCAGCAGGGACACCACATCCACCGTGATGGGGCGAACCAGGGTCATGATCTTCTCCTTTCTGGGCAGGCTTTCCTGTCCCTTTTGTGCACCAATCCTAGATTAGTTTACATAAATTGTCAACTAAGCGATCTGGCCAGCAAGGGCTGTAGCCTTCAAACCAGAGCAGCACCTCAGGAAGGCCGGATTTTATGGCCATACAACGTGCTTTATGGGGTCAGCCACCTCTCCGCCGCTCCTTTTCCATTGGATCAGAATCCATCCAGGAAAATGCCGAAACTTTATTTATTTACAAAAATCATCAATAATACTGGCATTGAAGGTCCCACCCCCAAGGAGCATCCATGACCCAGAAAATTGAACCCGATGAACTGCAACACCTGCAAACCCAGCACAACCAGCCCCTGATTGTGGACGTGCGCTCCGAAGAAGAATACCTTGCTGGACATGTCCCAGGAGCCATTCACATTCCCCTTGCGGACCTGGCATCCAGGATCGGTGATTTGCCGCAGCAGACCATCGTCCCGTACTGCAACATGTTTCATCCGGGTTCCTCCAGAGGAGAACAGGCCCGGGACCTGCTGCAATCCCATGGCCTGGATGCCCGCGTGCTCGAGGGCGGGTTTCAGGGCTGGAAAAAGGCAGGGCTTCCTGTGGAAGAAGAGCTTTAAGACCATTCCGAAGTGTCTTAGGATGGGGCATGAGCGCCTCAAATGCATGGACTTCAGGCCCCACAGACAGCCTGACCGATGTTGAAGGCATCCTGGTCGGGCATCACACGGACATGGAACTGCTGTCTGGAACCACTGCTGTGCTTTTTCCGGAGGGTGCAGCGGCGAGTGTGGATGTGCGTGGGGCAGCGCCGGGCACCCGTGAAACCGACCTGTTGCAACCGGAAAACCTTGTGGAGGACATTCAGGGCCTGGTGCTCAGCGGAGGGAGTGCTTTCGGGCTGGACGCTGCTTCTGGAGTGGTGCAGTTTCTTCTGGAACAGGGTAAAGGCTTCAGGATTCATGACCACCTGCATGTGCCGATCGTTCCAGCAGCCATTCTTTTTGATCTGGAGCGTGGAGCAGCACGTGGACGTTTTCCAGACCGCAGTTTTGGATATCAGGCTGCAGCAGCGGCAACGGAAGGCCCGGTGGTTTGTGGAAGTGTGGGCGCAGGAACGGGAGCCCTGGCAGGCAGCCTGAAAGGGGGCATCGGAACGGCCAGCCTGATGCTGCCCGGAGGCATTGTGGTTTCTGCCCTGGTGGCCCTCAATTCTGCCGGAGAGGTGTACCATCCGGAAACAGGCCAGCTTTATGCAGATGCCTTTGTGCCTTCAGGCTGGTCTGTGGGCTGCATCGAGCCTCCTCCGGCAAAACGCGGTCCACAGATCGGGCAGAACACCACCCTGGCCGTGGTTGCCACCAACGCCACACTGAACAAGACCCAGCTGAAAAAAGTGGCCCAGATGGCACATGATGGCTTTGCCCGTGCCATCCATCCTGTGCATACCCTCTTTGATGGAGACACGGTTTTTGCCGTGGGCACAAAAAAGCTTGCCCTGCAGCACCCTCTGCAGTTGCATGAGGTCTCTGTGGCTGCTGCCGATGTGGTTCTGCTTGCCATTCGAAACGCTGTGCTGGAGGCAACTTCGGAAGATTTTCCCACCTTCAAGCGCCTGCTGAAAACCGGACCATAGACCCCCTGCTGTCCTGTGGAAGGGCACACCCTCATTTCTGGCGGAAGCATTTTCTCTGATGTTCTGGAAAGGACACCACATCAGAATGGTTTGAACTTGAATCAATATAGTGCTATAATTTATATAGTTTAGAGCAGCCCTCTCCTCTGTTCTTTCAAGGAGCACTGATGAGCACACATCCGAAAAAAGTCGGTTTCCTGACCTTCGGGCACTGGCAGGGTGGCAGGGGTTCTCACACCCCCACCGCCACAGAAGCCCTCACACAGACCATCGAACTTGCCGTTGAAGCGGAAAAAGCCGGTCTGGATGGTGCCTTCCTGCGGGTGCACCACTTTGCCAAACACCTCTCTGCACCCTTTCCTCTCCTGGCGGCCATGGCTGCACGCACACAGCACATTGAACTGGGCACCGCAGTGATCGACATGCGGTATGAGAACCCTCTCGGGATGGCAGAAGAAGCAGCCATCACCGACCTGATCAGTGGTGGCAGATTGCAACTGGGCCTCAGTCGCGGATCTCCCGAGCAGGCTTACAAAGGGTACGAAGCTTTCGGGTACATTCCCCAGGATGGGCAATCGGTTGCCGATTATGCCAAGGACAAAACCGAACTGTTCCGGGCAGCCATCCAGGGCAAAGGGATGGTTTCCGCAGATGCAGGAGGAAGGCCCTCCCAGGCCATGCTGCCAGTTCAGCCCCAGTCTGCCACCCTGCAAAACCGCATCTGGTGGGGTGCAGGCACCCGGAGCACTGCCGTCTGGGCAGGTGAGCAGGGCATGCACCTGATGAGCTCCACCCTGATGACCGAAGACACAGGTGTGCCCTTTGGCGAATTGCAGGCAGAACAGATTGCGCTCTTCCGAGAAGCCTGGCACAAAGCAGGCTGGGTCGGTGAACCCCGGGTGTCTGTGAGCCGCAGCATCCTGCCCATCACCTCAGACTTTGACCGTTACCTGTTTGGTGGACACGCCGACACCGATCAGGTGGGGATTCTGGACGGTGCACGTTCCCGTTTTGGTCGCAGTTATGTGGGCGAACCGGATGTCATTGCCCAGGAGTTGCAAAAAGACCCTGCTGTGCAGTCTGCAGACACCCTGCTCCTGACGGTCCCGAACCAGCTTGGGGTGGAATACAACGCCAGAATGCTGCAGACCATCGCCACGCACATTGCTCCTTCCATTGGCTGGCGTCCTGCCTCAGAAAGCACAGAAATGGTCGAAAACGCCTGAACCTTGAATCTTCTGGAAGCTCTGGGAATGCCCAGAGCTTCCCTGTTTTCACACCACTGCTGAAAATTTCCTGTTGTATACATCTTTTGACAGGATGGACCCTGACCGGAAGGTGGCTCTGTTAACATACAGCCAGCATGGGTTTGCAATCGTTTACACCTGACTTCAGCACAGAAAGCCAGCCATGAAGTTCTTCTCCACCCTCAGGGAACTCTTCCAGATTCCTGGATACCTTCAGTTCAGTGCGGCCCTGATGATGTTCGGGATTGCCTTCTCCTACATCATGCCGTACACCTCCCTGTTTGCCACCACCGAAGCCCACATGTCCAAAACCCAGCTCGGGATTTTTGTGACCTCCATGTCGGTGGCGAGCATCGTGATCAGCACCCGCCTGGCGCAACTCTCAGACCGGGCAAAGGACCGCAGATGGATCTTGCTGCTGGCCCTGCTCTCTTCTGCTGTGGGTTATCTGCTGTTCAGTGAGGTGCGGAATTTCTATGTTCTGCTGCTGATTGCCTGCACCCTGCTTGCCATTGGGTCTGCTGCTTTTCCGCAGCTGTTTGCCTTTGCTCGCATTCGGCTGCAAGAACAGCAGGTGAAGCAACCCGAACTGGCCATCAGCACCCTGAGAACCTTCTTCTCGCTGGCCTGGGTGATCGGTCCAGCCACAGGGGCACTTTTGCTTGGGGCTTTTGGTTTTCCCTGGCTGTACCGGGTGGCAGCCCTGTGCGCGATTGCTGCAGCCCTGATCGTCTACCGGTTCAAGGCCCTGAAGAGTGCACCCAGACAGGCCACTGCCAGTCAACCCCTGTCTGCTGTGCTGAAAAGCCCCACCGTGATGGCGATTTTTACAGGATTCACCCTGCTGAGTGTGGCGGGAGCCCTCAGTCAGATTGCCCTGCCGCTGAGGGTGGTGCAGGACCTGCATGGAACCAAAGGCCAGGTTGGGCTGCTGTTCAGTCTGGCAGCAGGGCTCGAAATCCCCTTCATGATTTTTTTCGGCATCATCGCCGCGAAACTCCCCAAAAGTCGCCTGATCATCGCAGCCGCAGTCCTGCAGGGGGTGTATTTTCTGGTGCTCAGTCAGGCCACCCACATCTGGCAGATCTTTCCTGCCCAGATCCTCACTGCACTGGTGATCTCTGTGACCCAGGGACTCGGTATCTCCTACTTTCAGGACCTGCTCCCAGAAGAACCGGGCATGGCCACCACACTGAATGCCAACACCAACCGCACCGGGTCCATCCTCAGTGGTCTGCTGTTTGGCACCCTGGGAAGCCTGCTGGAGAACCGTGAGCTGTTTCTGGTGTGCATGGGGATGTGCTGGCTGTGCGCCACCCTGCTGTACTTCTTCGGTCGGGAAAAGCATTTGCAGGCCTACCACAAATCCCGCAAAGTGATCGGCTGATTCCAGAGTTTCCCCACTTCCTGAGAGCACAGCTGTGACTCAAAAAGCTATTGTTGATCTAAAGAATCTTTTTTGTGGACCGTTTATGCCTGAAACGCTTGCCAGTCAATGATGGTTCAACATGCCAGAGAGACAGTAGGGCAGGTCTGGACGTGAATAGTTGACGAATCTTGTAAACCATCATAGGCTGTGGTGAGATCTGCCCCGCAGATACATTCCCATCTGACCTGATCCACACAAGAGGTGAACCATGACCACAACACCCACTGCACGTCCAAAAACCTTCAAAATTGGCGGCGAACTCGAAATCAACCGTCTGGGCTTCGGAGCCATGCGCATCACCGGACCCGGCATCTGGGGAGAGCCTGAAGATCCTGAAGCCGCAAGGCAGTTGCTCAGGCGCACCGTTGAACTGGGGGTGAACTTCATTGACACCGCAGACGCGTACGGACCCGACACCTCCGAAATCCTGATCCGTGAAGCGCTCCATCCTTATGCCGAAGGTCTGGTGATTGCCACCAAAGGGGGAAACACCCGCCAGGGTCCCAACCGCTGGGCTCCGGTGGGACGTCCGGAATACCTGCGGCAGGCCGTGGAACTGAGCCTTCGCAAACTCAAGCTGGACCGCATTGACCTGTGGCAACTGCACCGCATTGACCCCAAAGTCCCCAGAGACGAGCAGTTCGGAGTCATCAGGGAATTGCAGGACGAGGGCAAGATCCGTTTTGTGGGCCTCTCCGAAGTGACCGTGGAAGAAATCGAGGCGGCCCGCAAGATTGTGGACGTGGTGACGGTCCAGAACCTGTACAACCTCAGCAACAGACAATCTGAGGCCGTGCTGGACTACACCGCCCAGCACAACATCGGGTTCATACCGTGGTTCCCTCTGGCCACCGGCAACCTGGCCCGTGAAGGCGGCGTTCTGGATTCCATCGCCCGCAAACTGCAGGCCACCCCATCCCAGGTGGCCCTGGCATGGCTGCTGAAACGCTCACCCAACATCATTCCCATTCCTGGAACTTCAAGCATCAAGCACTTTGAAGAAAACCAGAAGGCAGCAGACCTTGAACTTTCAGATGAGGATTTTGCAGCGATTCAGAGACTGCTGGAATAAATTCAGCCAGAAAAGAGCCCACACAACCTTGTGTGGGCTCTTTTGATTGAGGATTTTACTTGATGACCAGCAAGGTGATGCTCGATGCGGGCAGGGAGGTGCTGACTTTGCCTGCGCTCAGGGTCAGGTTGGGTTTTGCCACAATGGCTTTCGGAGAGGCAGCGGTGTACTGGTACACCTTCGCATTGGTTGCCGTGACATTCCTGGTCTGCAGCACCACCGTCTGGGCCACTTCCTGCTTGTTGACCAGCATCACCGTGACCGCCTTGTCCGAGACCCGTTCTGCAGCGTAAACAGCCACCTTGCTCTGGTCTGCACTGGTGGACTGTACATAAGTGTCCCCGAACGCACCTCCCAGACCGTCGTAATTGCGGTACATGCGCATGGCGTAGGTGATGGGGGTGCGGTCAGGGTCATACCCTGCATCCCCCTGATTCAGGAAGGTCGTGCCCCAGAGCACCGCCATGTCCACCCCTTCACGGGCGAAGATGCCCAGCACATCCGCCTGGGCCACAGCCCCGTTGATGTGGTCTGGCGCACCAAAGTTGTACTCACCAATGGCCAGTCTGGTGCCGGGATAATAGGTGTTCACCCACTGCTTCATTCTGGGGATCAGGTTGACTCTGTCCGCAATCCAGCTTTCATCAGTGTAGGTGCTGTCCCAGAGGCTGCGGGT
The DNA here is from genome assembly GCF_007990775.1 of Deinococcus cellulosilyticus NBRC 106333 = KACC 11606. Taxonomy (NCBI): domain Bacteria; kingdom Thermotogati; phylum Deinococcota; class Deinococci; order Deinococcales; family Deinococcaceae; genus Deinococcus; species Deinococcus cellulosilyticus. The sequence continues at coordinate 122,032 of NZ_BJXB01000009.1, forward strand.
GCTGCGCAGGCGTTTGGCCCGGGCACTGGCCGAGACATCGCTGTTGTACACCCCGCTCTGTGGATAGTAATGCAGGTCCAGGTAGTCGAGCAGCCTCTTGCCATTCGTGGTCTCATAAGCCTTGAGTTTCTGGAGGTACCACGCCACGAGTTCCATGTCTCCGTGGGCTTTGCGGTCTGGACGGGTGTTCCACCAGTCTCCACCTGCTGCAGCATCCCTGGCAGAATAGAAGTAATTGGTCCAACCCCACTCTGCCGGTCCAAGCAGCTGTGCAGCAGGGTCCACAGCCTTGATCTTGCTGCCGTAGTCGATGGTCTTGTTCAGCAGTTCATCGTAACCAAGGGGCTGGGGGTGTACATCCCTGTGGGTGCTGTTCCACAACATGGGTTCGTTGTCGAGGTTGTAATACTTCACCCCACCGGCACTTGCCTTCCCAAACGTCTGGGTCAGGTGGGTGATCCAGCCCTGCACAAATGCGGAATTGACGGCCACACTGGTGTCCAGGGGGTTGTTTCCGGTGATGAAGGTTCCGTCTGGTTTCACCCCATTTCCACAATCTGGGTGCCAGGGGTCCACTGCCTGCTGTGCACCATACTTTTTCACACTGAACCCACAGGTGATGTTGCGGTCCCTGGTCACATAACCGATCATGGGCACGGTGATCAGACTGGCTGTGCCCGTGCGGCGGTCCTGCTGGACAAACAGGTCCACTGCATTCCCTTTGGGCAGGATGCCAGGATTTGAGTTGGCCACCGGATACCCCTCAAAATACCAGTCGCTGGCGGTGGCATCTGCATCCACCTTGTAATTGAAACGGCTGGTGCGGTTCCCTCCCCAGCGCCGGACGGGCAGCTTCAGGTCTTTTGCCAGGGTCTCTCCAGCAAAGCTGATTCCGTAGATGTTCGGGCTGATGGGTTTCCTGCCCAGGGCTGCATCCACATTGAGCACAAAGTCGGCAGGGGGCTGAACAGGACCTTTCTGGTAGAAGAGCACTTCATCCAGGTAAAAGGCAGGCTGGGCCTTGCCCAGGGTGTCCTGCACAGCAAGACCCGTGATCATTCCGGAGGCTCCCAGGGTGCTGGTGGGAATTTCGAGCAGGGTCCAGGTGTTTGCCGTGGCTTTGAACGTGTAGGCTTTGTCCAGCAGGACACCCCCAATCTCGAGAACCACCCGTGCGGTCTGGCCGCCGGCAGTTCCGCCATGCACCCACAGTCGCAGGGTGTCCACCTTTGTGCTGTCGATCCCGGTGTCGGTGTGCAGGTACAGGCCTGCCCAGGCACTGTTGAAGGTCACCTGCATGGCCCGTGTTCCGGCCTGCACCGGACTCGCACCGGCAAAGTTGATGGTGGTGTTCCAGGACCAGTTCTGCCAGCCTGCAGCCAGAGCATCGACATAGACAGGCCTGCTGTTGGTGAATGCAGCTGTGTCCATCCCTGGAGGGTTTTGGTGGCCTGTTGAGGGTGTGGATGAATTGCAGGCCATCAAAGCCAGGGTCAGGGGCAAGGCAATGAACAGCACCTTCAATTGCATGTTTGTCTCCTCCAGAAAAAGCTTTTGACCACAGACTATCAGGTTTCACACAACATCCCAGTGATCTCTGGTGCGAATGGCTGTTCAAACACCTCCTGATCTGCAAGAATCGGTCCATGAAGGTCAGATTCATGTCATGAAGATGTCTTTACAATGTTCATAACAGTGTTCATCACATTGGCATCGTTGCCGAGTTTCTGCAGATCCAGCTTGAAAGGTGGAGCACTCCGTGAAACCCATTCGGTCTGTGAATCCCTTTTCCAGAAATGACCAGTTGTATCAGGCACTGGTCGGCGGTTTGCGGCACTGGGTGCTGGTGCTGGACCGACAGGGGAGCATTCTGGAAGCCAGTGACAGCATCCTTCAAGATTTGCAGGTGCCGAGACAGGACCTGATCGGGGTTTCGTTCTGGTCGTCTCCCTGGTGGAAACCCGAAAGCCTGTTGCAGGTGCAGGATCGACTGAGCAAAACCCGGCTGCCCATCTCTGCACGCATGGAAGTGTGTTTGCCGCAAGGCCAGAAGGTCATGCAACATTTCATGTTCACTTCTGTGGGACGGGGAAAGACCACCACCATTGTGGTGGAAGCCTTCCCACCACAGAACGCCTTTCTGCCAGAACACCTGTTGCAAACCGCACTGAACCATCCCTCACAGGGATTTGCTTTGCTGGACGCCGAAGGGCAACTGTTGTGGGCCGGGGACAGCTTCCGCAAACTGACCGAAGGCACCGACTTTGATCCCTTTGAAGCAGAGACCTGGGAAAAGCTCACCGGACACCCTGTGATCGCTGTAAAACCTGGAACTTCACAGGAAACAGACCTCACCTTGCGGCAAGGTGAGCAACAAAGGCTGGCCCACCTGACGGTTTGTGCTCTTCAGGAACCTGCAGGTTACCTGCTGCGACTTGAGGACAGCACCGAACAACAACGGGCCCAGAAGCAACTCGAGCAACTGGAAAGCCGCCTGTCTCTTGCCCTCAAAGCAGGTGGGGTGGGCATCTGGGAATGGGACATCCACTCTGACACCCTTTACTGGGATGACCGGATGCTGGAACTGTACGGCACAAACCAGGAAGAATTTTCCGGGAAACTCGAAGGCTGGGAGAAACTGCTGCATCCAGAAGACGCCTCTGCTGCTGTGGGTTTCACCTACCGGGTGCTGATGGGATCGGTGGAACAGGACATCGAATTGCGGGTGCTGCTCCCAAATGGCCTGATCCGACATTTGCGCTGTTTCGCCGGTCTGGAGCGCAGTGCCAGTGGACAGCCCATCCGGGTGATTGGCACCACCTGGGATGTCACGCGTGAAAAACTTGTGGAATCCGGGTTCAAAGAAGCCCAGGAAATTGCACAGGTTGCCCGCTGGCGCTGGAATGTGGTGGAACAGCAATTCGAGTGGAGCGATGACCTGCGCAGGTTGTGGGGTTACCGCCCGGATGACACCCTGCCCACCGATGCGCGAATTTCAGAACTGTTCAGCACGAACAGCTGGCAGGAACTGCAAAAAGCGTCCGCACATGCGATTGAAACCCGTGAAGGTTTTGCACTCGATGTCGAATACCTGGGCAAAAAGGGCAAGAAAGGCTGGATGCACATCCGGGGTCGGGTGGCCGAAAACCGCGAAGGGCAGGTCACCCAGCTCTATGGCACCCTGCAGGACATCACCGAAAACAAACTGGCCCGCTCCCAGCTGGAAGCCCTGTCCAGCAAACTGCTGATCGCCACCGAAGCAGGGGGCATTGGCATCTGGGAGTGGGACGCAGAAACCATGTGCATGACCCTCGACCGCCGCATGGCAGAACTCTTTGATGTGAAAGCCAGCCATTTTCCGCACCAGCTGGACATCTATGCCCTGATCGAGCACCATGTGCATCCCGATGATGCTCCCTCTCTGTCTGAAACGTTCCGCAATCTGGCAGACCATCCCAGACTGGGCCATGACATCTTCCGGGCAGAGACCCGGGTGGTGGTGCAGGGACAGACCCGCATCCTGCGCCTGCATGCCCGCATCCTGCCCTCCACAAATGGCGAGGTGAGGATGCTGGGAACTGCGTGGGACATCACCTCCCAGAAGGCCACTGAAAACCTGATCAGGCATCAGGCCAATTATGATGCCCTTACCGACCTGCCGAACCGCAGGCTGTTTTACGAGCTTTTGTCACAGGAACTGAAAACGGCTGCCCGAACCTCCAAATCCTGCGCCCTGCTGGTCATTGACCTGGACCGCTTCAAGGAGATCAACGACACCTACGGCCATCCTGCAGGGGACCAGATGCTGATCGAGGTGGCCAACCGCCTGCGCATGTGCATCCGGGCGTCAGACATCATGGCCCGCCTGTCCGGAGACGAATTCGTGATCCTGCTCACCCAGCTGGATGAAGCAGCCCCCTCTGCAACCCTGGTGGCCGAGCGCATCCTGGGCATCCTGCGGCATCCTTACCGACTGTCCGGGGAACAGGTGATGCTCTCTGCAAGCATCGGCATCACGGTGTTCCCAGACGATGCGGAAGACCCCAACAAGCTGATGGTCAGCGCAGATCAGGCCATGTACAGTGCCAAAAGTGAGGGCAAGAACCGGTTCCGTTTCTTCAAGCGATCGATGCAGGACACTGCCTTCGAAAAGAGGCGCATCCACAACGACCTGGGCTTTGCCATTCGCAGGAATGAACTGGAAATGTACTACCAGCCCATTGTGGACCTTGTGACCGGTCAGGTGGTCAAGGCCGAAGCCCTGCTGCGCTGGAAGCACCCCGAAAAAGGGTTTGTCAGTCCAGGCATTTTCATTCCCATCGCAGAAGAAAGCGACCTGATCCATGCCCTGGGTGACTGGGTGTTCAAAACCGTCACCCAGCAGGTGCAGAAATGGGATGCAGCAGGCGTCCCTCCTGTTGAAGTCTCTGTGAACATCTCCGCGAAGCAGTTCATGGACCCCAGAACCATGGACCGCCTGCTGGGTTACATCTCCACGGCAGGCATCGCACCAAAACGCATCATTGTGGAGATCACAGAGAGTGTCTTTGTCCAGGAGAAGAGCGAAATCGTCTGCCAGATCAGGCAGCTTCAGGAAGCAGGCATCCGCATTGCGCTGGACGATTTCGGAACCGGATACTCCAGTCTGAATTACCTGACCCGTTTTGACACCGGGTACATCAAGATTGACCGTTCGTTCATTCAGGGCATCCACCAGACCAGCGAAGCCGCCATTGTGGACGCCATCATTGCGATGAGCCACAAACTCGGAAAAACAGTCATTGCCGAAGGGGTGGAAACCCTGGAGCAGGCCGAGTGGCTGAAAGACAAACGCTGCGATCTGGTGCAAGGGTATTATTTTGCCCGTCCTTTGCCAGCAGGTGATTTTGTCGCCTTTGTTGAAAAGTTTGCTGCACTCCCACCGGAAGGGTGAAGCAGGTCAACCCTCATCGGTGAAGCGAATGGGCAATCTGACCACGGCAGTGGTGCCCACCCCCATTTCACTTTCCAGGTGGATCTCTCCTCCGTGCCCCTCCACAATCCATTTGGCAATGGGGAGACCCAGTCCTGTCCCTCCTGGGTCTTCGCTGCGGTGGCGGGAGCGGTCTGCACGGTAAAAGCGTTCAAACACCCGGGGCAGGTCTTCTGGACCAATGCCAATTCCTGTGTCCGACACCCTGAGCTCTGCCAGTTCTCCGAGTTTGCGGAATTCCAGATTCACAGCTCCCCCTCTGGGCGTGTACTTGAGGGCATTCTCCACCAGGATCAGCACCAGCTGTCTCAGGCGGTCCGGGTCACCCAGCATCTCGACTTCATCCACCTGCAAGAGCTGCATGGTGTGGTTGGGCGAAACCCGTTCCAGATCACGCCACACATCCAGCACCACCTGATCCAGGTGGATGGTGTCCATGCGCAGGGTGGCCCCGGCATCCCCTCTGGCAAGCTGCAGCATGTCATTGACCAGACGGCCCAGACGGGTGGCTTCCCGCTGCACATCTGAGAGGATTTCTTTCTTCTCGTCTTCTGGGATGTGTGGGAAGCGCACAAAAAGGTCCAGGTTGCCCTGAATGCTGGTCAGGGGGGTTCTGAGTTCATGGGCCGCATCTGCAACAAAACGCTTCTGGGCTTCACTGAGTTCACGAAGCTTCTGTTCGCTCTGCATGAGGGCATCCTCTGCCAGCTTGCGGTCATGGATGTCGATGCAGGCCCCAATGAACCCCCTGAACTGCCCATCTGGTGAAAATCTGGGGGTTCCACGGTCCACCACCCAGCGGTACTGTCCATCATGGCGCAGCATGCGGTATTCACTTTCGAAAGGTTGCTGCAGGCGTTCCGGGTCCATGAAATTGCCCAGGAGACGTGCCCGATCTTCTGGATGCATCAGGTCCATCCACCCCGTGCCAAGGTCCTGCTCAGGAGGTCTGCCGGTAAATTCCGTCCAGCTCTGGTTGTGAAACACTGCATTGCCTTGCGGGTCGGCCATCCAGATCATCACTGGAGCCCGGTCTGCCACCAGCTGGAAGCGCCTTTCACTTTCCAGAATGGCCTGCTGGGCCTCTTTCCAGTCGGTGATGTCGATTGCGCCCCCCAGAAATTGAAGGGGTGTTCCCTGATCATCCCGCACAAAAACCGTTTCTCTGGTGTACAGCCAGCGCCAGGAGCCGTTTTTGTGCCGCATGCGGTATTCTCTGGGGAGGGTCTCCCCTGCTTCGAGGGCAAAAAGCCGCTGGTAGTGCTGCAAGGTGGCAGGGAGTTCATCCGGGTGAATCATGCTGGAGGCGGAGGTCTGGTCCAGTGCATCCATTTCGACTGGTGTGTATCCCAGAATGTTTTTCAGTTCACTGTTGAAATAAATGTTTTTGCGCTGCCGCACATCATAAACATAGATCAGGGTGGGAACGGTGTCAGCAATCCGTTGCAGAAAGTGCTGGCTCTCCCGCAGGGCCATCTCTGAATTCTTGCGGGCAGTGATGTCCTGAATGATCGAGCCCACGCCGAGGGTGCGGCCATCTCTGCTTTTCACCGGGAAGTAATTCAGCTGCCAGTGGTGACCTTTTCGGAAGCCAGGAAGGTCCTGATCGGTGAGTTCCACATCCAGGAGGGGCTCTCCGGTGGTGAGCACCTGCTGGAGCATCCTTTCAACCTTTTCGAAGGCCCCTGGGAACATTTCATTCATGGTGCGGTTCTGGTGCTCTTCGCTGGGCTGCTGGTTGTATTCTGCGGCCTTGCGGTTGACCAGTTCGATTTTCAGTTCGGTGTTCCTGAGCCCGATGCCCACCGGGGCATTGTCCAGAATGGCCTGCAATCGGGCAATGGTTTCTTCCTGCACTTGCTGCAGCTCATGTTGCTGCTTTCTGAGTTGCATGCGCTCCAGGGCATCTGCCAGCAACAGGCTGCAGGACTGCAGGATCACCTGCTCAAGCTCTGTCCAGCCCACCTCACCTGCCCTGACAAAGCCAACCGTGAATGCCTGAAAAGGCAGCGGGCACCACAGCACAGAGACGCCCGCTGCCTTTTGCAGCATCAAGCTGTCGGGTGCGTGTCTGGCAGAGAGGTGCTCTGGAACGTTTCCAGCAACTCGTTCTTCTCCGGTGTTTGACACCAGAATGCAGCCAACCAGATGGGGCAACTTCTGACGAATCTGCTGCAGCATCTGTTGCGGGGTTTCTGCTGATGCCAGTGCAGCATGCAGCGCCTGCAGCCGATCACCTTCTGGCACCTCTGGTCTGAAGATCCCCAACCAGCCTGTCTCTCCTGCTGAAGTGTGACATGGGAACAATGACAGCGTTCCAAAAAGACTGCCCAGATGAACCTGCACCTGTACAGGGTTCGTTGGTTCCCAGGTCAGAAGCGCCTGCTCCGGGAAAAGCTCACCCAGTTGCAAAACATCTGGCCCAAAACAATCCCTGAAGGCAGCGTTGACGCTCTGCAAAAGGTGACTGGTGGTGCTGATCCATGCAGGATCAGAGAGCACCTGAATCAGGTCCTCTGCGGGGAGGGCATGCAGGTGTTGCGTTGTTGAATTCTGTGAATTCAAGCCATCTCCTCTGAAGTCCCTCAGGTGCGGACAGGGAATGACCTGATTGTACTCTTTCCTGCCCAGGAATGCCGTCCATGCGAAAACAGGGACCCTCATGGGGTCCCTGCAGGTTGAAGCTCCGATCAACGGTTCAGACGACGGGTCACCAGGGTCTGGGCCTCTTCCAGAGCGGCCTTGATGGTCACACCATTGTTCAGCACCTTGTCGAGGGCCGCAGCGAACGCATCGTTGGCAACAGACTCCAGACGGTTGGACTCGATGCCCTTCACATTGTTGGCGGCGCGAACCCACATGGGTCGGGCCACCTGTCCACCGAGGAAGTCCACAGGCTGACGGAACAGCGCATCGTTCTGGGCAGACTTCAGGGAGGGGAGGGAGCTGTTCACCCGGAAGGAGTTCAGCTGCACTTCACGGTTGAGGGAGAAGAATTTCAGGAATTCCCAGGCCAGTTCTTTGTTTTTGCTCTGCTTGGGGATGGCCATGAAGCTTCCACCCCAGGTGGCGTAGCTTTTCTCGGGAAGGTCCACAGCACGCCATTTGCCTGCCGTGTCGGGAATCAGGCCACGCATAGTGCCCTCAAACCAGGCCCCGAAAGGCTGGGTGGCAATGCGTCCTTTGTTCAGGCCATCGGTCCACTCAGGACTCCACTCGGCGATGTTGGCGTCCAGTTTGGCGTCACGCACCTGCTTGGCCAGGGTGATGGCCTGCACGAAACGGGGGCTGGTCAGGACAGGGTTGCCTTTTGAGTCAAAGAAGAGGCTTTCCCCATTGGTGACTTTTGCACGGATGTAGGCCTGGGCCACAAAGCCAGCGTTGTGGAGCAGGTAGGCACCAGTCTTCTCTTTGATTTTCTTTCCTGCCTGGATGTAACTGTCCCAGCTCTTGGTCAGCTGTGAGGTGGTGACGCCTGCCTTCTTGAGGATGTCGTCACGGTAGAAAAGGGTACCAGGTGCAATGTCTGCAGGGAACACGTACATGCCGCCGTCAGGGTTGGTGGCCTGCGCCCATGCGTAAGCAGTGACCTGTTTCTGGTACTGTTTGCCGTTGTAAGGGGCTTTCAGCAGGTCTTCGAGACCGCCAGACTCACCGAATTTTGCCACAAATCCCACTTCCACACAGGTGACATCTCCTGCACCAGAGCCGGTGGCAAGTGCAGTGGTCAGGGCGTTGTGGTGGTCACCATAGGCCAGGGTGTTGACTTTGATGTCCACGTCGGGGTGGAGCTTTTTCCACATGGGAATGGCGGCTTCCACCGAGACATTCATGTTGGAGAAGCAACTGACGGTGAGGGTGGCTGCCTGGGCGGTGCCGTAGGCAGAGAGGGCAACAATCAGACCAAGAACGCGTTTCATCTTAACTTTCCTCCTCAGAGAGAACAGGGCGTATGGAAGCACATCTCTGGCTTTCAAAAGAATCCTGAAAGCAGAAACATGTCGTGCAGGCACGGGTGAAGGCGTCCATGCCTGCACGGCTGGAACAGAAGTGACCTTTGACAGCAACACCCGTGAAGGGCTGCGGTCTGTGGATCACAGCGAAGAGAATTGAAAACGTTTGCTCAAGAGGATTCTACTGGATGTCCTGCAAAATCCGCATATCAAAATGAAGCGAAAATTCCTGAGCGAACGTGTTGATTCGTAACAGCCTGTAACAATTCATGTGCTCAGAAGCAGAGTGGAAAATTCCGACATGAAAAACAACGCCCAGGAAGTGCTTTTTCATATGACAGCCTCAGGACGGCTTGCTGGACCAGGATGCATGATGAAACAAAACTTTCAAAAAGGCGGGTTTCTGATGAAACTCCTTTTGGATTTCAGGGCAGATTCCTGAAACCCAGTGCGTGGCAGGGGTCCCTGATATGACCCGATGAGCACTTGAAAGGGCTAAAACGGCAGCAAGGAGAAAGGTTTTCTGAGATTCAGCCCTAAGAATTGGGGCCGATTTCCAGCACAATCATCCTGGGTGCGCGGAAATCTGGGTTCAACACATTGGTCAAACGTTTTCCCAGAAAAAGACCGGGCCATGAAGAGGCCCCATCTCCTGTTTTTTGATCCTGACTGTCAGATCTCTCCTGGCTTGCAAGGTTCTGCCACCTTTCAAGGCTCTGCCCTTCCTGCAACTTGAGCAGCACCTGAGAAAAAAAGGCCTCCCAGAGGGAGGCCATCAAACAACACAAGACCTTAGCCTTTGACCCCACTGCCAATGGCGGCCCCTTCCACAAAGTACTTCTGGAAGGCGAAGAAAATGATGATCACCGGGAGCATCACCAGAATGCTGGCGGCCATCAGGTACTGCCACTGCACTTCCGAAGCAGTGCGAAAGAACTGCAGGCCGACCTGCAGGGTGTAGAGTTTGTCGCTGTTCAGGTACAGCAGAGGACCCACATAGGAATCCCAGGTGCCCTCAAAGGTGAAGATGGCGACGGTGGCCAGGGCAGGTTTGGAAAGGGGAACCATCACCTTCCACCAGATCCACAGGTCGTTGGCTCCGTCCACCCGTGCAGCTTCAGAGAGTTCGTTGGGGATGCCCAGGTAGAACTGCCTGAGCAGGAAGGTGAAGAAGGCCCCTGCAAAGTAGCTTGGCACAATCAGGGGGAGGTAGCTGCCCACCCATCCCAGTTTGGAAAACAGGATGTACTGGGGAATCATGGTCACCATGCCGGGAATCATCATGGTGGAGAGCAGGATGGTGAAGAGGATGTTTCTACCTGGGAAACGCAGTTTGGCAAACCCATACGCAGCCAGAGAGCAGGACAGCAACGTTCCCACAATCACTGCAGCCGTATAAAGGGTGGTGTTGATGGTGTACCGGGTGAAGGGCGCAAGGGTCCAGGCCTGCACGAAGTTTTCCCACTTGATGGGGCTCGGAATCCAGATGGGAGGATTGGCATACACCTGCACATCTGGCTTCAGGGCGGTGGAAAGCATCCAGAGCGCGGGGAACAGGATTAAAGCACTGATGATCACCAGCAGCACGAATGCCATAAACTTGCCCACCCGGTCAATGAATCGGGAGCCTGTGCCTCCTCTTCTGGTGGTGGCGATGGGGAGATTGTCGGTGGTCATTCTTTGGCCTCACCTTCGTAGTACACCCAGCGTCTGGAGAAGTGGTTCTGGACCAGCGTGATTGCCAGGGTGATGAACAGCAGAATCCAGGCCATGGCAGAGGCATAACCCATCTTGTAGTCTCCGAAGGCGGTCTGCCACATGTAGAGCCCGTAGAAGAGGGTGGAGTAGGACGGTCCACCTTTTCCTCCTTCCGACATGATCAGGGCCGCTTCCCAGAATTGCAGGGCGGCACTGATCCCGGTGATGAGTTTGAAGTAGATGGTGGGGCTCATCATGGGCACCGTGATCTTGAAGAACTGCTGCATCGGGCTTGCACCGTCCAGGTTGGCCGCTTCGTACAGTTCCTTGGGAATGCCCTGCAGACCTGCCAGGTAGATGATGTATCCCCCTGCTGCGCCCCACATGCTCATGATGATGAGGGCAGGTTTGGCCCAGGAGGGATCTCCGAACCAGAAGGGAGGGTACTTGATGCCAATGGACCTCAGGAAGGTGTTGATGGGGCCAAAGTCAGGGTTGAAGACCCAGAGCCAGAGCAGAAGCACTGCAACCCCGGTCAGCACCTTGGGCAGAAAGAAGATGGTGCGAAACACCCGCTGTCCAGGGATTTTCTGGTTCAGGAGCACCGCAATGGTCAGGCCCACTGCAATGCTGAGGGGCACCGCAAAGACCGCGTAGAAGGCCGTGTTTCCGAGGGAAATCCAGAAGAACTGGTCATCGAAAAAGAGCCTCCTGTAGTTGTCGATGCCGACCCAGCGCATCTGGCTGGTGATGTCGTAGTTGGTGAAACTGGCAAACAGGGAAAACAGCATGGGTCCTGCGGTGAAAATCAGGAATCCGAGCAGCCAGGGCATGATGAACAGGTAGCCTGTCAGGGCCTCCTGCCTTCTGAGTCTGGACATCTTAGCCATGTGTGCCTCCGGGTGTGCGTGTGCCGTGCATGGTTGCGGCCTCCTTCTGGGCAATCCTGATGGGGCACTGGGGTGGACTGGGTCCACCGGCCTTCATCGATCCTCGCTTTATTTACTTAAATATATTAAAAAATTCCGGATTTTGGTATATGCTGTTTTTACAAGACCTTCCCTCACCCCCCGGCAACCCTCTCCCTCCTCGCTGCCAAAGGAGAAATCCCTCTGATGATCACCACTGAAAATCCTGCGAATGTGCTCGCCATCGACATTGGCGGGACCAAACTCGCGATTGGCATCGTTTCAAAAGACGGGGACCTCCTGGCGTCGCTGCGTTGTCCCACTCTGGCCCATGAAGGCCCCGATGCCGTGCTGTCCCGCATTCTGGACCTCAGCCGCACCCTGCTGAAAGACCACCCTGTGACCGCAGTGGGGGTGGGCTGCGGAGGACCTCTGGACGCAGAAAAAGGCATCATCAAAAACCCTCCCAACCTGCCAGGCTGGCTGGATTATCCCCTGGGGGACCTGTTGAGACAGAACCTCGGCCTGCCCGTTTTCATCGACAATGACGCCAATGCTGCAGCCCTTGCCGAGTATCGTTTCGGGGCAGGACGGGGCACCCGGCACATGGTCTACCTGACCCTTTCCACCGGGATCGGAGGGGGCATCATCATCGATGGACGGCTGTACCGGGGCAAGCACGGCAATGCCGGAGAACTGGGGCATATCAGCATCAAACACGATGGCAGGAAGTGCAACTGTGGCAATTCAGGCTGTCTGGAAGCGTATTGCTCGGGAACCTCCATCGCGAAAAGGGCCAGAGAACTTGCTGCCGAGCACCCCGGTTCTGTGCTCGAAAAACTCGCCGGAACCGTTGAAGGCATCCGGGCAGAAACCGTGCTGGAAGCCCTGCGCCAGCAAGACCCCCTCACCACCTCCTTCTGGGAAGAAACGCTGGACATGCTGGCTTCCGGCATCACCAGTGTGATTCATACCTTCGACCCCGAGCGCATTGTGCTGGGTGGAGGCATCACCAACTTCGGCCCCCTGCTGTTTGAACCCCTCAGGGCACGCGTCAACAAGATCACCATCCCAGACCTGAATGCAGGTGTGGACATCGTTCCTGCGGAACTCGGAAACCATGTGGGCATTCTGGGCGCAGCAGCGGTGGCCCTGCAGCATCAGGAACAAGAGGTTCTGGCATGACCCATCAGGACATTTTTGAAAAATACCATTCCGAACACCTTCAGGCCTTCACCGCCCTCCGTGAGCACGCCAGCGAACTTGGTGAGATCGCCCGCACCTGCACGGAAGCCATCCTCTCGGGCAAAAAACTCCTGATCTGCGGGAATGGCGGAAGTGCAGCAGACGCCCAGCATTTCGCAGCCGAACTCACCGGACGCTACCGTCGGGAACGGCATGCCCTCCCTGCGCTTGCCCTCACCACCGACACCAGTGCCCTGACCTGCATTGGCAACGATTACGCCTATGAAGATGTTTTTTCACGTCAGGTGGAAGCCCTGGGCCAGGCCGAAGATGTGCTGATCGGGATTTCCACCAGTGGCACAAGCAAAAACGTCCTGAAGGCCATTGAGGCTGCCCGGAAAAAAGGCCTGAAAACCGTGATGCTCACGGGAGGACGGGAAGGCAGCAGCCCAGTTGCAGACCACACCCTGAAGGTCCCGAGCACCACCACCGCCCACATCCAGGAGATGCACATCTTCTGCATCCACGTGATCTGCGAAAACATTGACGAAGCCGTGCTGGAGAAAAGCAATGCCTGAAACCGACACTGACACTGCCCCTCATACCCCCAACTCCACCCGCAAGAAAGCCGTCTTCCACATGATCGGCAACGCCCACATTGACCCGGTGTGGCTCTGGAACTGGCAGGAGGGGTTTCAGGAAGTGAAAGCCACCTACCGCAGTGCCCTGGACCGCATGAAGGAATACCCCGATTTTGTCTTCACCTGCTCTTCGGCAGCCCATTACGCCTGGGTGGAAGAGAATGATCCTCAAATGTTTAAAGAAATTCAGGATCGGGTGAAAGAAGGCCGCTGGGAAATTGTGGGCGGATGGTGGGTGCAGCCCGACTGCAACCTCCCCTCTGGAGAAGGCTTTGTCCGGCAAGGCCTGATCGGGCAGCGGTATTTTCTGGAGAAGTTCGGCGTGACCGCAAAGGTCGGATACAATCCTGACTCCTTCGGACACACCATCACCCTGCCCCAGATCCTCAAGAAGAGTGGCATGCCCTATTACACCTTCATGCGGCCCGGTCCCCATGAACAGGGCCTCCCCTCCCGGCTTTTCCACTGGGAGTCTCCAGATGGAAGTCGCGTCCTGACCTTCAGGATTCCCTACGAGTACTGCACCTGGGGCAAAAACCTGGAAACCCACATCAAGAAGTGCACCACCGAAATCCCCGATACCAACGAACTGATGGTGTTCTATGGGGTGGGCAACCACGGGGGCGGTCCCACACGCGAAAACATCGACTCGATTGTTCAGCTGAATGAAGATCCCTCACTCCCTGAACTGACCCTCAGCAGCCCCAACCGTTACTTTGCTGCTGTGGAAAAGCGAGAGAAGATCCCGGTCTGGTCTGACGAACTGCAACTTCACGCTGTAGGGTGCTACGCCGCGCACTCAGGCATCAAACAGTGGGTCCGCAAAGCTGAAAACATGCTGATCCGGGCCGAGAAGTTTGCTGCACTGGCCCACCACGTCACCGGACAGCCCTATCCAAAAGCAGAATTCACCCGTGCCTGGAAAAACGTGCTGTTCAACCATTTCCATGACATTCTGGCCGGAACCAGCATCGAGAGCGCCTACGACGACGCCCGCAATGAACTGGGAGAGGCCCTGAGCATCGCCTCGAGGGCCCTGAATTTCGCGGTGCAGAGCATGAGCTGGAAAGTGAACATCCCCATGATCGAGGGCACCAAACCCATCGTGGTGTTCAATCCTCACGCCTGGGACGCAACACTCCCCATCGAGATGGAATACGGCGGCCTGAAGCCCGGAGATGTGCTGACCGACGATCAGGGAAGAGAAGTTCCCTACCAGACGGTGCGCAGCGAGGCCACCGTTTCAGGCTGGCGCAAACGCATCACCTTCATGGCCGACCTGCCTGCTCTGGGTTACCGCACCTTCCGCATGAAACCCGGAGAAGCCCAGGAAGCCAGGGAACCCAGAACCGACCTGACCCTGGAAAATGAGTTCCTGAAAGTCACCTTCGACGAAGAGCTCGGAGGCATTTCCAGCATCTGGGACAAAGAGCAGGGACTGGAAGTGCTCAAAGCCCCTGCGGCCAGAGGGGCCATCTTCACGGACACCTCGGACACCTGGAGCCACGGCATTCTGCGTTACGACCAGCTTGAAGGGTACTTCAGTGGCGAGAGCCTGAAGGTGGTGGAGGAGGGTCCAGTCAAACGCACCATCCGCATCCGTTCGGTGTACCAGAACAGCACCCTGATTCAGGATGTGAGCCTGTTCACTGGTTCCCGCCATCTGGAAGTGAAAGTCACACTGGACTGGCATGAAAAACACAGTGTTCTGAAACTGCTCTTCCCCCTGATGCTGCATTTCCCGCAAGCGACCTATGAAGTGCCTTACGGGACCATCACCCGACCTGCAGACGAAAACGAGAAACCCGGACAGACCTGGCTGGACCTGAGCGGCGTGTACCGGGCCACCGGAAGCATCTACGGGGTGAGCCTCATCAACGACGCCAAGGCCAGTTACAGCATTCAGGACACCTCTCTGGCCCTCACTGTGCTTCGCAGTCCCATCTACGCCCACCATGACCCTTACGTGCCTTCTGAAGAGAAGGACCACCGGTACATGGATCAGGGGGAACAGCGCTTCACCTACCTGCTCCACCCCCACACAGGAACCTGGAGGGACGCCAAGACCGTGCAGCTCAGCCAGACGCTGAATCAGCCTGCAGTCGCCATCATTGAGACCTACCACGATGGTCCTCTGCCCCAGTCCCAATCCTTTGTCAGAGTGGATGCAAAAAACGTGGTCCTCAGTGTGGTCAAGCAGGCTGAGGCAGGCGAGGATCTGGTGCTGAGACTCATTGAGACCAGCGGCCAGGACACTTCTTTCAGACTTGAAGTTCTGGGGCAGTCCTTTGAACATCACATCTGTGGATATGAAATCAAAACCCTGATGCTGAAAAACCAGCAGTTGATCGAGACAGACCTGCTGGAACAGCTTTAAGCACATCAACATCCAGAGTTATCAGAAGTGAGGTGCAAAAGCACCTCACTTTTTCATGCGTTTCTCCATACCACTTCAGGTTTGTGCTCCAGACAGCAAGAGAAGATGAGAAATCAAAATGCAGGACATTCTGATCAAAGTCCTGTAGGAATGTCTACATCCGGCATAACCGGACACACTTAGGGTAAGGCCGTATCACACAGATGCTCTGACTTGCAGGACATCTGATTTGAAAGGAAGGTGTTTTACATGCGTAAATCCAGATGGTTGATTGGCCTTGCCCTGTCTGCGGCACTCACAGCTTCTGCCCAGGCGACAGACCTGCACTTCAGCGCGCTGGCAAAACTGCAGCAAAACAACCAGAATCAAGGAAATCAGGGGAATCAAGGAAACCAGGGCAACCAGGCCACCCAGAACAGTGCCAGAGCCCTGACCCTGACAGACCGCGCATTCATCATGAAAATGGCGATGGGAAACAATTATGAAATTGCTGCTGCACAGCTTGCACTCAACGCCTCGGGCTCGAATGAAGTCAAAAACTTTGCCCAGCACATGATGGATGATCACACCAAGATGGGCCAGCAGTTGCAAAATGCCGTGAAAAACGTTGCTCCTGACCAGACACTGCCCCAGGGCACCAGTGCACGCCACCAGCGTCTGCTGGATCGACTGAAGAATGCGGGCAACCGTTTTGATGCCGAGTACAAGGCCCAGCAGGTGATCGTCCACAAGGAAACGCTCGCGCTGCTCCAGCGGTACATTGCCAGTCCCCATGCGAACGCCACCATCAAAGCTGTGGCACAGAATGCTGTTCCTGTCGTGACCATGCACCTTGAGATGGCCCAGCAACTGCCTGCTGGAACAGGAAACAATGGTGGGGGAAACAACAGCAGTGGTGGGGGCAATGGCCAGTAAATGGGTTGACTGGTGAACATCTCACACCTGGCTATCCCGTCTGGCCTTTGTACAGAACAGGACCTCTCGGACTGAGGGAGCACCATCCCTCAGTTTTTCGTTTTCAGGCTTCTGGGTCACAGAAACATTTCTACAGGGTGCTGTCAGTCACCTTTGTAACAGCACCCTGTAGGAATGTCTACATCCTGTACAGGTCTCACTTGTTAGGGTAAGACCGTTGGACCTCGAAAAAGCAGTCTGGGGTCCCCAAGAAAGGTGGTACATCATGAAAGGTACATCCCGTTTTATTGTGGGTCTGACATTGACAGTTTCTCTGCTGACCTGTGTTGCTCTGGCGCAAACCACACCTGAGCAGCCCACACCACCTCCTGCTGAACAGCCTGTGACCCCTCCTGCAGACCCACCGATGGACATGCCTGCAGATCCAGCGGCCCCTGCCACACCGGCCCCCACCAGTTCGGACATGAGCACCACCATGATGGATCAGGTGGACATGAGCAAGACGTTCACCATGACCGACAAGAACTTTGCCATCAAGATGCACACAGGCAACAACTACGAAATTGCTGCAGCCCAGATTGCCCTGACCAAATCCAGCTCTGCTGCTGTCAAGGCTTTTGCGCAGCAGATGATCACCGACCACACCAGCATGGACCAGCTCCTGATGAATGCTGTCCGGTCCATCAAGCCTGAGCACATGGTGCCAGGTCTGCTGACCCCCAAACAGCAGTTGATGCTGGACCGCCTGAACGCTGCCACTGTGGATTTTGATGCTGAATACAAGGCACAGATGATTGAGAGCCACCAGGAAACCCTGGACCTGCTGCAGATGTTCATCGACAGCAAGTATGGAAACACTGTGCTGAAAGGTGTTGCTCAGGGGGCAGTGCCCGTGGTGACCATGCACCTCCAGATGGCCCAGGGTCTGGTCCTCTGACAGACCTTCAGGAACACCTCAAGCAGGAACCCCTCAGGGCCGCAGTCATGAGGGGTTCCTGCTTGAGGGAACGGATTCACTGGCCCACCATCAGAGGGCCAGTGAATTTGAAAAACATTTCAACTGATCTCAGCCAAAACCGTTCAAAGCCTTCCACTGTCCTGATCCTGATGGTCATTTTGGGGGAACAAGTCGCCTGAACAGACTGTTGTTTAAAGATATCACCCTGCTCACCGTCTCACTCCACCAAAAAGAGGCAGGGGAGTCAGCCTGCCTCAGGAGAAAAGGGAAATTGAAGATGGGAGTGAAGTTGTCCTGTTGCCGCAGGTCAGACTGTTTTTACTTGTTGAAGTCTCGCTTGCCTTCCTGAACGATTTTTTCCACAGTTTTCTGGGCTTCGTCCAGGGCTTCTTTGGGGCTGCGTCCACGCAGGATCACATCGTCCACCGCTTTGTTGACGGCGGTTTCGTAGGTGGGTGCGTACACAGGTGCGGGCATCACGAAGGTGTATTTCATGTTGCCAACCAGCTTCTTGAAGAGGGGGTTGGTGTTGGCAGTCTGGGCGGTGCGGGATGCAGGCAGGTCGTTCTGCTCAACGGCCCAGATCTTGGCCCCTTCGGTGGCAAGGTAACGGGCAAAAGCATAGGCTTCTTTGGGGTGTTTGGTGCCTCTGGGAATTTCGAGGTTGAATCCACCACCCCAGGAGGTCATGTTGCCGGGTTTGCCATTGGGGGTGGGCACTGCAACCATGCCCCACTCCATGTCAGGCGCGTTGCGCTGCAAGGTGGTGATGTAGTTGCCGTTTTTGACCACCATGGCGACCTTGCCACTCATGAACTCGTCCTGGCCTGCTCCCCCGAAGGAGGCTTTGAAGCTGGAGTAATTCTGTGATCCGTAACGGTCGGTCCACTTCTTCATGAATTCGAGGGCTTTGACCGCGTTGGCGTTGTTCACGCGGGGATCTTCGAATTCCTTGTCGAAAAGGGTGTCTTGCAGGTTGCCGACCCATCCGGTGTAACCGTAATCCCCAAAATTGGGGTGGAAGCCCATGCGGGTGTAGCGGTCCCCGTCTTTCTTGTCGAGCTTGTTGGAGTAGTTCCACAGGTCATCCCAGGTTTTGGGGGCCTTGTTGGGATCGAGACCGACTTCTTTGAAAGCTTTCTTGTTGTAAAACAGCATGCGGGTGTCGGTCACGAAAGGCAAGGCGTATTGTTTGCCTTTGTAGGTCCCGGTGGCGTACAGGTTGGGGAAGAAGAGGTTTGCAGATTTGTCTGCACCCAGGGCTGACAGATCGGTGATCTGGTTTTTGGCAGCACGGAACCTGGAGGTGCGGATGTCGATCACCACCACATCTGGTGGGTTGCCTGCGGCCACCCCGGCCAGGGTTTTGTTGATGATCTGGTCGAAGGGAATGCCCGTGTACTCCACCTGGATGTTGGGGTTTTTGGCGTTCCAGTTGTTGATGATCTTGTCGATGGTGGGTCTGCGCTGGGCACTGAGCCAGTGCGCCCAGAAGTTGAGTTTAACCACTTCTTTTTTGGCTTGAGCAAGGCTGGTTCCCATTCCAAGCATGGAAAGACAGGAAACGGTGAGGAGCAGCAGGTGACCTTTACGCATGTGACCTCCTTGGAGTCATCAGGGGTTGTACGTTGTATTTATTTTTTAATTGTATTAAATAATTGAGATTCGTCAAGGGGGGCCAGAAACATGAAGGGTCCATCTGCACTCAAGGTGGACAGCATGAGAAAGGTGCAGCACATCAAGAACCAGAGGAAGGCTGATGCTTTCCTCTGGTTCTGGTGTCCGGGCAGGTTCAGGCTGGCAACACCTTCACCAGCACAGCGCCATGTGCAGGGACTTCTGCCGAAATCTGGTTCGAATGCTCCGTGACTTGTGCACCCGTCCACAAATTGCTCACTGTCAAAGAAGCGTTCAGACCCATCAGAGTGCCATTCACCTGAATGATGTCAGGTTCCATCCCCGTGTTGAACAGGGCCAGATAGGTCTCCCCTGCCTCTCCTCTGGCCGTCCAGACCACCTGATCTCCCCTGCGGAAAAGCTGTCTGTTGCCTGTGGAGGTTCTGTGCATGTGCAGAACCTCCCTGTTGGTCAGCAAAGAGAGGGTGAATGGGTCCAGATCCCGCAATTCGCCACCAAACATCAAAGGGCTTTTGGCAATGCACCACAGGGTCATCAGGGTCCTCTGTTCATCCTCAGAGAGGCGGCACATGCGGTCTGCCCCTCCCCCATCCACCGAGCGAATGCCAATGTGACCCAGAGGAAGCATGTCTGCATCAGGCCAGTGACCGGGACCTGCATGCTGGCTCCATTCATGACAGCGGTCAAACATCACCTGCACATGCTCCCAGTGGTCCCACAGGTCATCGGTCATGCGCCACATGCTGGCATGGTGCTTGAGGTGTTCTGCGGCGTGCAGGGCTGCGGGGCCAGGAGAGAGGCTGAGAACCATCTCACGGCCACAATGGTCGATGGCATTGCGGATCAGCTCCACTTCTGGCGCATGGTAGCCATAGAGCCTGGAGGCTGCAATGTCATCCACCTTCACAAAATCGACACCCCAAGAGGCATACAGTTCAAAAAGCGAGTTGTAATAGGCCTGGGCTCCCTCTTTTGAAGCATCCACACCGTACATGTCGGTGTTCCAGGGACAGATGGAATTGGGATGGGCGATGTCCCGGGCCGTTGCAGACGTTCCTGAAATGGGGGTGTTGTGGTGCACCGCCTGCCTGGGAATCCCTCGCATGATGTGAATGCCAAACTTCAGGCCCAGGCTGTGCACGTACTCCGCCAGAGGCCTGAACCCCAGGCCTCCTGCAGCACTGGGAAACCGGTTGGCCGCAGGGATCAGGCGGGAGAATTCATCCATTTCCAGCGGCACAAAGGGACGGTACTGCGAAGAATACGCTCCTGGTTCATACCACTGGATGTCCACAATGACGTACTCCCAGCCCAGGTCCCTGAGGTTCTGGGCCATGTATTCGGCATTGCCACGCACTTCAGCTTCTGTCACAGAAGCACCATAGCAATCCCAGCTGTTCCAGCCCATGGGTGGGGTTTGGGCAACAGTCATAGGTTCAGGGGCCTCACTTTGAAGGCGTAGATGGTCTTCGAGTGGAAAGCCTGACCAGGCCGTAAAACGGTGGAAGGGAACCGGGGTTTGTTCGGGCTGTCCGGGAAGTGCTGGGTTTCCAGACACACCCCCAGGTGCTTTTCGTACCTGCGACCATTTTTGCCGGTCACCGTGCCATCCAGAAAGTTTCCAGAGTACAGCTGAATTCCCGGCTCGGTCGTGAAGGTCTCCAGCACCCTTCCAGAAACCGGCTCGTACAGGGTGGCCGCATGCCTGAGTCCACTGTTCCGCAACACAAAATTGTGGTCGTAGCCTCCGGCAGTGCGCAGGTGCACATCATCCATGTGGATGCGGGCTCCAATCGTTTGTGGGCTCCGGAAATCCAGAGCGGTGCCTTGCACTGAAAGCAAGTCTCCTGTGGGAATCAGGTTGCTGTCTGTGGGGGTGAACTGATCCGCATAAAGGGTCAACTCATGCCCCAGAATGTCGGTTTTTGCACTCCCCGAAAGGTTGAAAAAGCTGTGGTTGGTGAGGTTCAAGATGGTCGTCTGGTCCGTGCTGGCCTGGTAATCAATGTGCAGCTCATTCAGATCCGTCAGGGTGTAGGTGACAGTCACCTGCAAATTGCCGGGGTAGCCCTCCTCACCATCAGGACTCAGGTGTTGCAGCCTGACCCCGACCCCTCGATCATCGACAAAGCCACTTCCAGACCAGAGGACCTGATCAAATCCTTTTGGTCCGCCATGCAGGGAATTCGGGCCATTGTTCTGGGCCAGACGGTAGGTCCTCCCTTCCAGATCGAATTGGCCTCCAGCAATGCGGTTGCCAAACCTGCCGATGGTGGCCCCGAAAAACTGGGCGGTGCTGCGGTCCAGATAAGGCTCCAGACTGTGGTGCCCCAGCACCACATCTTCAAACTTGCCCTGGCGGTCCGGGGTGCGCAGGGACACCAGCACTGCCCCAAACTCGGAAATCTGGGCGGTCAGGCCACTTGCGTTGCGCAGGGTGTAAAGGGAAACCTCTTCCCCTGAAGGCAGGTGTCCCCAGGGTTCACGGTGAACAGAAGGCGAAATGGGCTGGGTTCTTGTGGGCATGACACTCCTTGAAGGGAAATGTGGGAAGGGCGAGTGCACCACCCGCCCTGAAAGGTTACAGCAGGGTTCATCTGGAGAAACGGAGGGTGGCCATGCTGTGCGGGGGCAGAGTCAGCTTCCAGGTGTTGTCCTCTTTGTACACGTCCAGAGGCTGCAATGAGATCCGTTCTGGCTGGTCATAAGTGTTGGTGGCGTCTGGCGCAGGGCCAGAGAGGAGCTGGGCAGACAGCAGGGTTTCAGGCAGGTCATACAGCATGATCTGGCTTTCTTCGCTGATGTGGCGGTTGATGAGGGTGAGGTTGGTGTTGCCGTCTTTCTGGCTGGCGGTGGCGGTCACACGGGGCATCTTGAAGACCCGATCTGTCTGAACCTCCACATGACAGCTGGTCGCCCCGATGTGGTGCTCGTGCAGCTTCAGGGCGTGGTAGGTGGGGGTCAGGAACATCTTCTCCCCTTCGGTCATGGCGACGCTTTGCAGGACATTCACAATCTGTGCCAGGTTGGCAAGACCCAGGATGTTCGCCTGTCTGTGGAAGCCCTCAAGGGCAATCCCCACGGAGAGGGCATCCCGCAGGGTGTTGGCCTGCTCGAAGTTGTTGGGGCGACTGTCATCATGAGGGCCAGGACCCCAGGGGCGGGTTTCTGGGTGCCACACCCCGTATTCATCCATGGCCACCTTGATGTTCTTGCGTCCTCTGACGTATTTGTCGATGGTGCGTTTGGCCCGCACAATCGCTTCCTCGGTGGTGTCCGCCTCCGCCAGCAGGGTGTAATAATTCTCCTCCGAGAAACCTGTTTCTGCGCCCCCATCAATCCAGTAGGTGTGCACCGACAGGTGATCGATCAGGTCGATGTGGTCCTGGATGTGCTCCATGAAGATCTCGTTCCAGAAGGTCTCCATGTGGTCTGCACGGGCAGCGGCCACCTCATCGTTTCCGACAGCAACGAGTTCCACCGAGGGGTCCACATGCTTCATCATCACGCCATAACGCTTGAATTCTGCAGCATAGGTCTTTGCATCGTAACGCCCACCGCAGTCCCAGCTTTCGTTGCCCACGCCCCAGAGTTTCACATCCCAGGGGTCTTTTCTGCCGTTCTTCTGGCGTTCACGGGTGACGGTGGTGTCTGCAGTGCCACTGGTGTATTCCAGCCAGTCACACATCTCCTGCACGCTGCCTGAGGCCATGTTTCCGGCCAGATAGGCTTCAGATTGCAGCAGCTCACACAGGTCCATGAATTCATGGGTGCCCAGTTCGTTGGTGTCCGTCACGCGGGTGCCGCAGGAGATGCCCAGCCTGGGGGTGCGCTGCCCGATGCCATCTCTCCAGTGGTAGTGGTCTGCGTAACACCCCCCGGGCCAGCGGATCATGGGAACAGGCATCTGCTGCAGGGCAGACACCAGATCATTCCTCCAGCCCCTGGTGTTGGGAATGCTGGACGAAGGCCCAACCCAGAGGCCGTCATAACAGCAGCGGGCAAGGTGTTCTGCGAAGTGGCCATAGAAACGTGGAGAGATCAGGCCAATGGGGGTGGTGATTTTCAGGTGGGTGGTGTTGGTTGGTGTTGTCATGGGTGGGGGTCTTTCTGGGGATGGTTCTTCAAGAGCAGAAGGCTGAAGGCTTTTTCTGCTGGCAAGAGCTTCTGCTTTATAGGCCTTCTGCTTTATGCCTTCAGCCTTCTGCCGTCATTTACTTCACAACTTCAAATTTCCAGTTCTGCGCGGGGTGGTTGTTGGGAACCCAGGTCCGCACGTCCGTGCCAGGGTTGCCGCCAGCGAACACGCTGTCCACGGCCAGGAAGGTCTGTTCTCCGACCAGACGGACGTAACCCAGGCCCATTTCATCCACAGACCAGTTCTGGGCGAAGAGGTCATTGCAGGTCCAGACGTCGATGTTGGTGCCAGGGTTGGCGTTGCCCCCTTCGAGATCAAGGCACAGGTCCTTTTTGCCGACCATGCTGCGCAACCTGAAATACCCTTCCTTGATGCTTTCCAGCTTCCACTGTTGCTGTGCTTTGCCATTGCAGGTCCACTGGATCACATCGGTGCCAGGTTCGGTTTTGCCGTCTTTGACATCCAGACACAGGTTGTTCACCTGGTTTTTGATGGTGTAGACCGTTCCTGCTTTGAGGTCATATCCCGTGCCCCGCTCTTCGAAATAGGGCCAGCCGTTTTTCCAGTCCATTTTACGGATCTGCATTCTGGGATTTCCAGCGTAGCTGCTGTCATAGTAATGGTAAATGAGGTAATCATTCTGCCCTTCGGAGAAGACATCCTGCCCCCCAGGGGCTTTCTGGTTGCCATAGGTGTTCAGGATGATGGTTCCACCTCCATCTTTGAGGTCCAGCCCCTTCTGATCGAGGTAGGGTCCTTTGATGTCTTTTGAGCGCCCTACAGCAATTTTATAGGTGCTGTTCAGGCCCTGGCAGCAGAAATCCCAGGACATGAAGAGGTAATAATACTCGCCCTTTTTCAGAATCGCGGGGGCTTCCACCGGGTTGAATTCGGTCCTGGGACGTTTTGCCAGCGTCACAATTTCACCCTGGGGCGTTTTGGGGTCTTTGAGCTCGGTCAGTTTCAGGCCACTGGAGAAAGATCCGAAAGACATGTACCACTTGCCACCTTCAATGAAGACATCAGGATCAATGGCGCTGTAGTCCACCTCTCCAGCTTTGGAGGTGAGCACCACCCCGAGGTCCGTCCAGGTGTCGGTCTTGCAGGGGTCGGTGCTGCTTGCAACCCCGATGGCAGAATTGTTGGTCCCGAACCTGGAAACCGCATAGTACAGGTAGTACTTCTGGGAGGCTGCGTCGTAGATCACGTCTGGTGCCCACACGTTGCCCGTGTTGTAGGCTTTGGTGATTTCAGGCGCTGGAATCTCACCTGTGGTCACCCAGGGACCTTCTGGGCCACCCTGGGAGACATGCACCAGAATTCCACCAGGGTTGGTGTTTTCACGGCCAATGCCTGTGGAGAACGAGCAGTAGGTGTTCCCGGCTTTGATCAGGGTGGGGTCATGGGCACCGAGGTCACCGGACATGTTCAGCAAAGACTGGGGCTGCTCAGGTGGGTTCACAGGAACCTGCACGTTGGAGCAGGCCACCAGGGACAGGGCCATCAGGATGGGGAAACACTGTTTCATTCAAACCTCCTTGAGAAAAAGCCACACTTGACCCACCACGACGGATGTTGTGGAGTTGCAATGACGCTCAGGTTGTGGGGAGGGGTGTGAATGCAGAAAGCATGGGTGACCCTACAGCATTTCTGCCGCTGCTGTCAGGGACTCATTGAAACAAGGTGAGGCACCGGTGTTCAGAACCTTCTGTGCCCCACCTCAGGCTTCACAACTTCAGACGCGCAGGCCCTGACCGAGGGCGTAGTAGAGGTCAGAGAATTTGAGGTCCTGCTTCAGGTCGCGCAGTTTCGTGTCTGCGTCAATGACCACCAGTTCCACACCCGCAATGGCCGCAAAATCTTCGATGTGCTCACTGGTCAGGGTGTAAGAGTACACCGTGTGGTGTGCCCCACCCGCATAAATCCACGCAGCACACGCCGTCTTGAAGTCGGGCTTGCATTCCCAGACGGCACGGGCCACGGGCAGGTTCGGGAGCTCAGGATGCTCCACTGCGGTCACTTCGTTGACGATCAGGCGGAAACGGCTTCCCAGGTCCACCAGGGACACATTGATGGCCTCTCCTTTCTGCGAATCGAACACCAGACGCACCGGATCTTCCTTCCCACCAATGCCCAGCGGGTGGATTTCCACTCTGGGTTTGCTTTCTGCAATGGTGGGGCACACTTCCAGCATGTGGGAACCCAGCACTTGATGTTTTCCGGGTTCCAGGTGGTAGGTGTAATCTTCCATGAAACTGGTGGCTTTGTTGCCGGACATGGTTTTCAGGGCAGAGAGCAGGACAGCAGTCTTCCAGTCCCCTTCACCAGCGAAACCATAGCCTTTGGCCATCAGTCTCTGGACGGCCATGCCAGGGAGTTGTTTCAGGCCATGCAGGTCCTCGAAGGTTGTGGTGAAGCCCTTGAAACCCCCATCGACGAGAAACTTCTCAATTCCCAGTTCCAGACGGGCAGAGTAACGCAGGGAATCGTGACGCTCTCCGCCTTTTTTCAGTTCTGGAGCCACATCATAGAGTTCTTCGTATTCTGCGACCAGACGGTCAATTTCTGCGTCACTGATGGCATCCACGACCTGGACCAGATCGCCGACGCCGTAAGTGTTCACCGAGAAACCAAAGCGCATTTCTGCTGCAACTTTGTCCCCTTCAGTGACGGCCACAAAACGCATGTTGTCCCCGAAGCGGCAGAACTTTGCTCCCTGCAGGTCATGCCACGCGTGAGCAGCACTGGCCCACACACCCAGACGCTGCTGCACTTCCACGTCGCTGTAATGCCCAACCACCACTTTGCGTTCCAGACGCATTCGGGTGTGGATGAAACCCGCTTCGCGGTCCCCGTGGGCGGCCTGGTTCAGGTTCATGAAGTCCATGTCGATGCTGTCCCAGGGCAGGTCCCGATTGAACTGGGTGTGCAGGTGCAAGAAGGGCTTTTTCAGCTGACTCAGGCCCCCAATCCACATCTTGCTGGGAGAGAAGGTGTGCATCCACAGCACCACCCCTGCACATTCGGTTGAGGAGTTGGCTTCGATGCAAAACGCCCTGATGTCATCCGGGGTGGTCAGCACCCCTTTGAATTCGATCTCCAGTGGAATGTGCTCACTGGCATCCAGGGCGGACACCAGTTCACGGGAGTTGACATCGACTTGCTTGAGGGTTTCCGGGCCGTAGAGGTGCTGGGAACCGGTGACGAACCAGAGTTTCGGGGTGGCGTTGGTCATGAAGTTTTCCTTATTTCTGTCCGTACACATGGGTGTAACGGTCGTAGAGTTTGTCGATGTCCTGTTGCTCCAGTTTTTCTGGATTGCCCAGCTGGTAGGCAAGGTGCACGGTTTTCGCGACATCCTCGCACATCACGGCGGCTTTCAGGGCCTTCTTGATGGATTCTCCGATGGTGAAGACCCCGTGGTTCTTGAGAATCACCGCAGGGGAACGGTGCCCGGTCAGGGTTTTCACCACTTCCTTGCCGATCTCTTCTCCACCGATCAGGGCGAAACCACCACAGGGGATGGGACCTCCGAATTCATCCGCCATTGCAGTGAGAATGCAGGGAATTTCCCGGTTGTTGGCTGCCCATGCGGTGGCATACGCACTGTGGGTGTGGATGATGCTTCTCACATGGGGCATGTGGCGGTAGATGTAGGCATGGGTCGCTGTATCACTGGAGGGCTTGTATTTGCCTTCCACGACTTTGCCGTCCAGATCAAGCACCACCATGCTTTCAGGGGTCAGTTCCTCAAACATCAACCCCGAGGGCTTGATGACCATGAGGCCTGATTCGTCGTCCAGAACACTGATGTTTCCGCTGGTCCAGGTGACCAGGCCCTGTCTGGGCAGTTCCAGGTGTTGTTTGCACAGTTCTTCACGCAAGTGTGGGAGCAGCATGGGCCACCTCCTCGGGTTCAGTGGGTTCAGAGTCTTCGGTCTGGGAGAGCTTTTTCAGGCGCTTCATCACGTTGTTGAGGCCACGCCCGAAGTGATCATGCAGGGTGATGTATTCCTTGTAGAGTTCCCGGTAGACCCTGACGTTTTCTGGATTGGGAATGTACACGTTCTTCTCCAGGCGACCCATCACTTTGGCTGCAGCCCGGATGTCCTCGTACAGTCCTGCAGCCACGGCAGCGTGAATGGCGCTCCCGAGGGCAGGGCCCTGTTCACTGGTCACGATGCTGAGCGGAAGCTCGGTCACGTCGGCATAAATCTGCATCAGCATTTTGTTCTTCTTCAGGCCACCCGCGATGATCAGTTCGGTGACGGGGACCCCGTGCTGTCTGAAATTGTCGATGATCGCTCTGGTCCCGTAAGCCGTCGCTTCAATCAGGGCCCGGTAAATGTCCGGAGCACGGGTGTGCAGGGTCAGACCCAGAATCAACCCAGAAAGGTTGGCATCCACGAGGTTGCTGCGGTTGCCGTTGAGCCAGTCCAGTGCGATCAGGCCGTGCTCGCCAGGTTTTTGCTGGGCGGCTTCTCTCTCCAGAATCTGGTGAACGCTCACATGCTCGACCTGAGCCTGCTCATGGTAACTCGCTGGGACCGCATGCTTCACAAACCAGCCGAAGATGTCCCCCACACCGGACTGTCCAGCTTCATAGCCGTAAAGACCGGGGATGATGCCCCCATCGACCACCCCACACATGCCAGGGACCTCTTTAAGTTTGTCTCCAAGCAGCATGTGACAGGTGCTGGTGCCCATGATCGCCACCATCTGGCCGGGCTCGGTGACGGTGGCTGCAGGAACTGCAACGTGTGCATCCACGTTGGCCACAGCTACAGCGATGCCCTCTTTCAGGCCAGTCCACTGTGCAGCCTGAGCAGAGAGTGTGCCTGCTTTTCCTCCCAGTGGAGAGAGTTCCGTGAGCATCTTCTCTGAAACCACATCCGCAAACTCAGGGTTGAGGGCAGCAAAATACTCTCTGGAGGGGAAGTGTCCATCCTGGTACATGGCCTTGTAACCTGCAGTGCAAGTGTTGCGGGTTTCCACCCCGGTAAGCTGCCAGACCACCCAGTCTGCAGCCTCAATCAGTCGATCTGCTGCTTCATACACTTCTGGGGCCTCTTCCAGGATCTGCAGGGCTTTGGCGAAGAACCATTCGCTGCTGATCTTGAAGCCGTATCTGGGCAGCCATTTTTCGCCCATGCGTGCGGCGGTTTCATTGATGCGGTCTGCGTGCGGCTGGGCAGCGTGGTGCTTCCAGAGTTTCACGAAAGCATGTTTCTCGCTTTTCAGTTCTGGAAGAAAGCACAGAGGGGTACCCTCCTGGGTGGTGGGGAGCATGGTGCAGGCGGTGAAATCAATCCCGATGCCCACCACATCTTCTGCGTTCACACCACTGAGTTTCAGGGCTTCTGGAACGGCTTTTCTGAGCACTTCCAGATAATCGTCGGGGTGCTGGAGGGCCCAGTCTGCGGGGAGGTCTTCCCCAGTGGGCAGCTGGTGATCGATCACACCGTGCGGATAAGGGGTGACTGCAGAGGCCATTTCCTGACCGTCCCGCACCCGAACCACCACAGCGCGGCCAGATTCGGTGCCATAATCCACACCAATGGTGTACAACTCTTTCAAAGGGTCGCTCATGGATGCTCCTTGTCGGCGTCCGTCACCCGGACCACCACTTTGAGGACGTCTGGCAGGAGGTCAGCGTGGGTTTTGAAGGCCTGCTGCACTTCTGCCAGAGGGTAAATGTGAGACACAATCTCTTCAAGCTTGACCTGTCCGGTCTGGACCAGACGGATGCAGGCAGGGTAGGTGTGCTTCATGCGGCGGGCAAACACCAGGGTCAGGCCTTTTCTGCGGGCCAGGGCGTGTTGCACTTCACAGCGGTCATCTCCGGGAATGCCCACCAGCACGAGCCTTGCTCCGGGTCTGCACAGTTCTGCACCCAGTTGCACAGCGCTTCCGGCCCATGCTGCCTCAAACACCACGTCATAATCGCCGCTCATGGTGTAAGAGGCTTCATGGGTGTCCGTTGCGCCCCACCCTTCAGCGGCTTTTCTGCGCCATGCCAGGGGTTCAATCACGGAAAGCTGGGTCACGCCAGAGAGGGAGAGCAGTTTCGTCAGCAGAAGCCCGATGGGACCTGCGCCAATCACGGCCACCCGGTCTCCCACATCCACCTGACCCAGGCGCACGGCATGCAGGGCCACCCCCAGGGCTTCGAGAAGGGCTCCGGCATCGTTGCTGACCTCATCCGGGAGGATGAAGCAGTTCTTTGCTGGAACGGTCAGGGTTTCCTGAAGGGCTCCGTGATGAGGGTACACACCCAGGAAGGTGTGGTGGGGGCACAGGTTGGGGTGCCCTTCCTCACACTGGCGGCAATGACCACAGGCCACATGAGGCTCCACCGCCACACGGTCTCCGACCCTGAGGGTCTGGTGGTCACCGGATCGGGTGCCACCTGCCACCTCGATCACCTCTCCACAGAACTCGTGCCCGAGGATCAGCGGGGTTTTGATGCTGGTGTCCCCGATCCGGTAATCCTGATACATGTGGATGTCGCTGCCGCACACGCCCACACTCAGCACCCTGATCCGCACTTCTCCAGTTCTCAGAAGCTGACGCTCAGGGGATGGACCGACCTCGAAAGTCTCAGGGGCGGTCAGGTAGGCAGCCTGGGTCATTGGGAGGCCTCGTAATCCTTGAGGTTCACTTCAGGCCAGCCATTGTCATCCCACTGGAGTTCCGTCACCTGCAGGGTGATGGTGCCCATCAGGTCCCCGTCGTAGTAGTGGTGGGCCAGCAGGTAGCGGTTGCCATCCTGATACACAGACTGCCCGCCAGGACCCACAAAACGCCCGGTGGTTTCGAGCAGCAGGCTTCCGCCTCCGTTTGCCAGGTCATTGCCATTCTTGTCGAGGTACGGTCCAGTGATGGATTTCGAGCGGCCCACCATCATCTTGTAGGTGCTGTCCAGACCCGCGCAGCAGCGGTCAAAGGACACGAACAGGTAGTAATACCCGTCCCGCTCGATCAGGGCAGGAGCTTCGATGGCCCCTCCCCCTCTGGAAGCCAGTTTGTAGAGCTCCTGGTTGCTTTCCAGCAAGAGGCCCGTTTTGGGGTCCAGTTCACGCATCTTGATGCCGTCCCAGAAGGAACCAAAAGCCAGCCAGGAGCGTCCATCGGAGGTGTCCAGTCGTGCAGGATCAATGGCGTTCCAGTTGTCGATGCCGGTCTTGCTGCGCAGCACCATCCCTTTGTCCTCCCACTGGTAATTGGGATTTTTGGGGTCCAGGGTGGTGTTGGTCAGCAGGCCCATGGCGCTCTCGTTGGTCCCAAAGTGACTGGCAGCGTAGTACAGGTAGTAAATGCCATCTTTGAAATACACTTCCGGGGCCCACAGATTGGGCACCACGAAGAGCTCAGGCATGATCCAGTCGGGTTTTTCAGGGAGCACCGTGCCCAGCTTCTCCCAGTTTTTCAGGTCCTTTGAGGCGCGGATCTGGATGTTGCCGTTGCCGTAATACTCGTCTCCGGTGGAGAACACGTAGTAGGTGTCTCCGTCTTTGTAGAGCCCGGGGTCGTGGGCTCCGAGGTCTCCAGTCAGTCCCTGCATGTGTCCAATTCCTCCGAGCATGAGTGCGGAAAGCACCCCGAAGATTTTCAAACCCTGTTTCTGCCATCCGATCATGGGGATCACCTCAGTAGTCCAGCACCACTGCCGAAAAGGACAGGGCAGGAAGCTTCAGCACGAGTTTGCCGTCTTTGATCTCCCCTGCTTCAATCGTCTGCAGGGTGAGCTTTTCAGGCTCCTCGAAGGAGTTGTGGGCTTTGGGGTCGCTGCCAGCAAGCTGGTGGGCCACGCGCACGGAAGTGGGAACACGGCCCTGAAAGACGATTTCGGTTTCGAGTTCTTCATCCTGGCTGCGGTTGACCAGAAAAACAGCCCCTTCGTTCTGGCTGGCATCAAAACTGGCACTGGCATCGAGCAGGTTCACGAGGCCGTGTTTTTTCGTCTCGTACTGGTCGGAGGCCACATGCAGGCTGAGCGCCTGACCAGAAGCGTGTTTGCTGAACACCAGGAAAGGATAATAGATGGTCTGTTTGAACATGCCATCCCGTCTGGTCATGATGGGAGCGATCACATTGACAACCTGTGCGATGGAGGCCATCTTCAGCACATTGCTGTGCTTCAGGAAGACATTCATCCACTGGGCCACCACCAGCGCATCTTCAAGGTTGTAGACCTCTTCCAGGATGTGGGGGGCCTGCTGCCACTCGCCGTTGCCGTTCATTTCGCGGTACCAGACGTTCCATTCATCCCAGGAGAGGAACACGTCTTTCTGGCTGCGTTTCTTGGCTTTCACGTAACGGATGGTGGCGGCCAGGGTTTGCAGGTGGTCTTCGAATTCACGGGTATAGGCGAGGTAACTGGCAGTGTCCTCCTCCCGGTTGCTGGCATAGTAGTGCATCGAGAGGTAATCGATCTGGTCCCAGGTCTCTTCCAGCACGATGCGGTCCCACTCGGGGTAGGAGTTCATGAGGCTGGAGGAGGAACCGCAGGCAATCAGTTGAATGGAAGGATCGATCAGCTTCATGGCCTTTGCAGCCTGCACGGCTTTCTTACTGTAATCCTCTGCAGAAAGCTGTCCCACCTGCCAGGGACCATCCATCTCGTTCCCCAGACACCAGAACTTCACACCATAAGGTTTTTCAGCACCGTTTTTGATGCGCAGGTCGCTGTAATGGGTGCCGCCTTCGAGGTTGCAGTATTCGACGATGTTGGCCGCGTCCTGAATACTTCCGGTGCCCAGGTTCACGGCCATCATGGGTTCGGTTTTCAGTTCAGCGCAGACCTTCATGAATTCATCCGTGCCAAACTGGTTGGTTTCGATGCTCCTCCAGGCCAGATCGCGCTTGACCGGGCGGTTTTCCCTGGGGCCAATTCCGTCTTCCCAGTTGTACCCTGACACGAAGTTGCCCCCGGGGTAACGGATGGAACGGAAATTGAGTTCCTTCAGGGCGTCCATCACATCCCTGCGGATGCCGTTCTCGTCGCTCAGAGGGCTTTGGGGGTCGTAGATGCCCTCGTAGATGCAGCGGCCCATGTGCTCGGCGAATCCACCAAAGATGTAGTGGCTGATTTCGCTGATGGTTCTGTGGGTGTCAAGAAGAATCTGGGCTTTTTTCATGGCGGGTCCTTTCAGGAATGGATCAAATCAAAACTTCGCTCTGGTTTTGTGTTTCTCAAAAAAGGAGGGCTTGAGGTTTTGCAGGAGCTCCAGGAGGGGAACTCCTGCACAGGAAGGGAAGAAGTGAGGATTTACTCTTTGAGGCCCGTCAGCGTCATGCCCTGTTCGATGTACTTCTGGGCGAAGACGTACACCAGCAGCACAGGAATGGCGGTGATGGTGGCACCGGCCATCAGTTTGCCGTACTCGATGCCGTAACGCATGGTGAAGTTGCCAATCCCGACGGGCAGGGTGAGCATGTCGCCGTGCACCATGAATTGCGGCCAGAGGTAGTTGTTCCAGGCCCCCAGGAAGGAGAACACCCCAAGGGTGACCAGGGCCGGAACGGACAGGGGGAGCAGGATTCGGAAGAAGATCACCAGGCTGTTCGCGCCGTCCAGACGTGCGGCCTCTTCAAGTTCCACCGGAATCGAGGAGAAGAACTGCCGCATCATGAAGACCCCGAACACATTTGCAACACCAGGCCAGATCAACACGTGGTAAGAGTCGATCCAGTTGAAGTCGATCATCATGATGTAGAGCGGAATCAGGGTGACGATGTTGGGGATCATCATGCTGGCGAGCAGGAACCAGAACCACTGTTCACGGCCTTTGAACTTCATGCGGGCAAAGGGGTAGGCGGTCAGGCAGGCCACGAACAGGTGGGCCACCGTGTAGGCCACCGAGGTGAAGAGTGAGTTCCAGGCCCACCTCAGGATGTTGGCATCCGGGGTGTTGAGGATGATGTTGAAGTTCTCCAGGGTGGGGTTGGCCGGGAACCACTGCACAGGCTGGGCAATCGCATCACCGTCTGTTTTGAAGGCGGTGGTGACCATCCAGTACAGGGGGGCCAGAAAGATCAGGGCCTGAATGCACAGGAGCACGAAACGCAGGGTGTCTTTGGGGAGTCGAAAGCCTGGGGTTTTCTTGGGTGCCTGGACGGTCATGTCAATTCCCCCTGCTGCGGGTCACGTCTTTGGCCATCATGCGGAACTGGATCACGGTGAAGACCAGCATGATCAGTCCAAACACAAAGGACATGGCGGTGGCGCTTGAGAACTGGTTGTTGGTGAAGCCTTCCTCGGTGATGTAGTGAATCACCGACTGGGTCGAGCGGCTCGGTCCCCCGTTGGTCATCAGGACGCTCTGGCCGTACAGGTTGAAGGAGGCCAGCACGGTGGTGACTGCAACAAAGAGGGTGGTGGGTTGCAGGAGGGGCAGGGTGATGTGCCAGAACTTCTGGAATCCGTTGGCCCCGTCAAGCTCGGCAGCCTCGTAGTAGCTCTGGGAGATGCCACTCATGGCTGCGAGGTACAGGTTCATGTTGAAACCCACTGTCCACCAGATGGTTGCGATCACGATGGGAAGCCAGACGATGTTCTCGTCGGTCATGTAGTTGATGATCGGGAGGTTGAACACGTCCCGCCGGACCACGTTGACCAGACCGTTGCCGTTGTCGAAGACCCAGCGCCACAAAATGGCGACCACGGAAACCGAGAGGATGCCAGGAGAGAAGAACACGGTGCGGAAAAACCCTCTGAACAAAATGGGTTTCTGAAGTTGCACTGCCAGCAGAAGGGCGACCACCACCAGGGCAGGAACGCTCCATGCCACGAAGATGCAGGTGTTGACCACGCTCTTCCAGAAAAACTGAGCCTGAATTTTATTGGGGTCAAAAAGGTTGGTGTAGAACTCCAGGCCCACGTAGGGACTGATGGTGTTGAGGGGGTCCCAGCGGTGCATGCTGACCCACACCCCGTAGCCGATCGGGTAAACGAAGAACACGAAGAACAGAATGGCGTGGGGAACCAGATACAGGTAGGGAACCAGCGGATTGGACTCGTTCAGCGCGAAGATGCTGCGCTTGGTCGCTGTGGGCTTGGTGGCGGTTTTCAGCATCCTTCTCCTCCTTCAGGCTCGGGTCCCCTGGGCCAGACTCATCCCAGGGGACCTTGCACCTGGCTGGTTTCTTAGAGGCCCAGGCTCTGGCGGGCTTCGTTCACGTTCTTCTGGGCTTCTTTCACACCATCATTGAGGGCGTCCTGCACGGATTTCTTGCCCAGGATGGCGTTCTCAACGGCCAGGAACATGGCGTTCTGCACCTGATCCACCCAGGGCCATCCGGTGGGGATGTAGATGTTTTTCAGGTTGTTCTTGATGGGAGCGAAGGGGTTCTTGGCATAACGGGGATCATTGGCAACCGCAGGCTGGGTGGGGAGCGCACCGGATTCGGTGAAAGCCAGCATCTGCTCCTTGTCGGTCATGAAGCGGATGAATTCCAGAGCAGCGGCGCGTTTGTTGGCGTCATAACTGTCCTTCTGGCGGGGCAGCACGAGGTGGGTGTGGGCGCCCCATGCGGCGGGTTTGCTGCCCAGTGCAGGGGGGAAGGCAACGCCGAGTTTGATGTTCTTGGCGTCACTGTAGAAGTTGTACATCCAGGCCCCGTTGGTGTTGAAGCAGCTCTTGCCTCCACGGAAGTCGGCAATGGCGGTGTCGTCGGTGAGTTTGGCAGGTGAGACCTGGTACTTGTTCACGAAATCGACGTAGGTCTGAATGGCCTTGACGGCTTCAGGGCTGTTGAAGTCAGGGTTGAAGTCCTTGTCTACAGTGTTGCCACCGAAGCTGCGCACTGCACCATATGCAGTGAAGAGTGCTCCTGCTGCGTTGTGGGACACCCCCCAGCCGTAAGTCGCGAGTTTGGCCTGATCGAATCCGGCTTCACCGGGCTTCTTGCCGTTCTGGTCCACGGTGCACTTCTGGGCTGCGGCCAGGAACTCCTTGTAGGTCTTGGGCAGCTTCTTGATGCCGTATTTGTCGAGCAGGTTCTGGTTGTAGAACATCACCACAGACACTTGGCTGAAGGGAATCCCGTAGACCTTGCCCTTGGAGGTGCCCCCTGTCCAGAGGTTCTTGTAGTAGTTGCTGGACTTGATGCCCAGTTTTTTGATGTCCGCAGAGGTGATTTCAGCAACGGCGTTTTTGGCCACGAAGTTGTTGATCACGTTTTCAGTCATGGCAAGCACATCGGGAGCTTTGCCTGCGGCCACCAGGGGGCCAATTTGCTGGTAGGTGGTGCCCCAGGCCACTGCGCTGGCCTTCACATTGATGTTGGGGTGGCTCTCGTTGAATTTCTTGACGAGGTTTTCCATGTCAATGCGGTCAGAGGCGGTGTAGCCGTGAATGAAGGTCAGTTCCACTTTCGGTCCGCTGTAGGTGTTTTCGGCGGCGAAGGCGGAGGCACTCAGCAGGCAGCTCAAAACGATGATGCTTCTTTTCATAACTCTCTCTCCTTGGGGTGTGAGGCCACCAGATGAGCATCAAAGGCAAAAAAGACGTTGTGAGGACAGCCTTCGGGTCTCTCATGTGTTAGCGATCACATTGATTGTGGTTTCCTTCTGTGAACGATCACAGACTAGCACCTTTCTGGACCCCCTGTCAACAGGATCAGGGGCACAGGCTTCAGGTGAAGTCTTCATGCATTTCAGAATTGATGGATGCTTTTCCAGACGCATGTCTTTGTTCTGTAAAAGGCAAAAGCCCAGGGCAGGATGTTGAAGATGGGGGCTTCATGCACGGGATGTGATGGGCCAGAACTTCAAACATTTGAGTGGAAAAAGGGTGTGATGCGCTGTCACCCATCCACCCCACCACAAGGAGGCACATCTGCTTCCTGCTGAAATGCGTTTGAAAACCATCTGAAAGATGGTTTTTTCTGGACAACTCTGGTCTGAATCCATTTGTGCGCGATCTTGACGAAGCTTCGACAAGCCGTTACAGTTGTGTTATCGCTCACTTCGCTGTCACATTTTCCAGGTGAGCTGCAACCTGCACAGCAGACGTTCGCAGTGTTGGTTCACAGGAGCAACCATGAGCAGCCAGCCCCACAAACCTGCTGTCATCACCGACGTGGCAAAACTTGCCGGGGTCTCTCACCAGACCGTCTCCAGGGTGCTCAACAAGCATCCCAGCGTCTCGGAACACACCCGCAAAAAAGTCCTGGAAGCCATCCAGGAGCTCGATTACCGCCCCAATCAGACCGCACGCAGTCTGGTGACCCGCAAGACCTCCACCATCGGGGTGGTGAGCTGTGGATCATCACAATATGGCCCCTCCCAGATGGTTTACGGCATCGAACAGGCCGCCAGGGATGCCGGGTACCATGTCATCATCACCAACATCACCGAACTGACCCGCGACCAGATCACCGAGGGCATCGAGCACCTGATGATGCAACAGGTGGACGGCATCATCCTGATCACCCCCCTGATTGTGAATGTCAACGAGATCAAAGACCTGCTTCCCAACGTGCCCTACGTGCTGATTGACGCCCCCTGGGGCATTGACCTCCCCACCGTGATGATTGATCAGGTGTCCGGGGGCCGCAAGATGATCCGCCATGTGCTGGACCTGGGCCACCGTGACATTGCTTTCATCACCGGACCCATGCACTGGTGCGATGCCAAATACCGCCTGGAAGGCTGGCAGCACGAAATGC
Source organism: Deinococcus cellulosilyticus NBRC 106333 = KACC 11606 (assembly GCF_007990775.1). Taxonomy (NCBI): domain Bacteria; kingdom Thermotogati; phylum Deinococcota; class Deinococci; order Deinococcales; family Deinococcaceae; genus Deinococcus; species Deinococcus cellulosilyticus. The sequence continues at coordinate 159,089 of NZ_BJXB01000009.1, forward strand.
AGACCGAGAACCTCCCGATGGATCTGGTCATCGAAAGCGACTGGAGTGCAGATGGGGGTTACGCTGCAACCCAGAAACTGCTGAAAGGGGGCCACAAGTTCACAGCGATTGTGGCGGCCAACGACCAGATGGCGCTCGGAGCCATCCATGCCCTCAAAGATGCAGGCATCCGGGTGCCCGATCAGGTGTCCATCGTGGGTTTCGATGACATCCCTGAAGCCGCCCACTTCGATCCTCCCCTCACCACCATGCGCCAGAATTTTCCCCTGCTGGGCAAACGGGGCGTGACCCACCTGCTGGAACGCCTGAATGATCCACAGATTGACGTGCACCAGAGCCTCATTCAGGCCCAGATTGTGGTGCGAAAAAGCGTCAAGAACCTGGTGTAGCAAGTTCACAGTTCAAAGCGAGTCCCTGCTTCAGAGGACTCGCTTTTGATTCATGGTCCAGATGACATGATGCTGGCCCCGACACAGTCGAAAATGAGTTCATGTGGCCTCCAAAAAAGTCTGATCGCAAAGCAGGTTTTTCCCGACCTCTGTCTCTGTCTACTGTGAACTGTGAACTGAATACTCCAGAATCACCTGATGGGCAAGCTCCAGACCCCATCCGCCTTCCTGATTGACCATCACCACACAGGTGAAGCTCTCCCCAAAACGGTCAGGGCAGTGCAGGGCACCAATGGAATACCCGGGGCCTCCCCCACCGTGACCGATGAATTCATGCCTGAGGGCGTCAATCATCAGGCCCAGGCCGTAGCCTGGAACGGTGAAAATCGGGTGATGGTCAGCCACCACCACAGCCTGCATCATCTCCCCGAGCTCACGGGGCAGCAGAACCCGGGAAGTGAACAGGGTGTCCACCAGAGCAGCAAGTTCAGAGGCTGTGGAAAGCACCACCCCATGTGCCACCCAGCCCGGATGGTAGAATTCCCGCACATCCTGCAGCTCAGGGGACCAGAAACGGCTGAATCCAGGGGTCAGGTCTGCCATGTCCTGCAGATTTTCTGCCACCCTGGTGTTCTGCAGTCCCATCGGATCAAACAGCAACTGTTTGAGGGTTTCAGCAAGGCGCTTCCCGGAAAGCTTTTCCACCAGCAACTTCAGCACCAGATAGCCCACATTGGAGTACAGAAAGGTGTCTCCAGCCTCTTGTTGCAACCCCATGGAGGAAATCAGGGTCAGGTATTCTTTCTCAGTCCAGGGCTCAGGTGGATGTGCTCTCAGGGCTTCCTGATAGGCTTTCAGGCTCCCATAATCTGGCAGTCCCCCTGTGTGGTTGAGCAGGTGCCTGATGGTGATGGTTTCTGGCAGGTGCAGGTCCGGGAGGTGCACAGCGACAGCATCGTCGAGTTGCAAAGGATGGTCCCGCATGAGCAGCATCAGGGCCGCAGCAATCAGGGTTTTGGTCACGCTGTAAATGGGAAAAAGCGCATCCAGAGCCAGAGGATGCTCGCCTTGCAGGTCGGGATGTCCGACCGTGGTCACAAGCTCAGGTTTGCCATTGCGCACCACTGCGAGAGAAATGCCGGGAACGCCCTGCTCCAGACGAAATTGTTCAAGACGTTTGAGCTTTCCAGGGTCTGCAAATGCCATGGGTCAGTATAGCTTTTGTCCTCGGCAGGGACAAAAAACCCTCCAGTGGAGGGCCTGTGAGGTGCATCCGTTCTAATCTCCAGAAACCACAGAGGGGGTCCCCAGAGGTGGGTATTTTTCTTCCTGGTAGGCTTCCTGGGCATGCTCGGAAAGGTCAAGACCTGCGGTTTCATAGGGAGGGGTCACCCTCACCCTGAACACAGCATCGAGCAGTTTCATGAGGGTCCAGGTGCCTGCTGCAGCCACTGCAACTGCAGCAAGCACACCCACAGCCTGAATGCCCAGTTGTGCCCAGTTTCCGTCAATGACCCCGGAATATGCGCCATTCACCGCTTTGGAGGCAAACACACCTGTGAGCAGAGATCCCACGGTGCCCCCAACGGCATGGCAGGCAAAGACATCCAGCGCATCATCTGCTTTGAGTCGGTGCTTGTACTGGATCACCCAGAAAGAACAGCTTGCAGCGATCATCCCGATCAGGATCGCAGACATTGGACTGACAAAACCTGCTGCTGGGGTGATGGCAACGAGGCCCACCACAGAACCTGTGGCCGCACCTATGGCACTGGGGCGCTGTCCCCGCAGGGCCTCCCAGAGCACCCAGGCGAGCATGGCGGCACTGGTGGCAGTGCTGGTGGTGATGAAGGCAAGGGAGGCACTGCCGTTGGCCCCGAGGGCAGAGCCTGCATTGAAGCCAAACCAGCCGAACCACAACAGACCTGCACCAAGCAGCACATAAGGGATGTTGTGGGGCACAGCCTGCCGTTTGGTGGTTTTCATGCGTTCACCGAGCAGCGTTGCTGCAACGAGCGCCGAAACCCCGGAGGAGATGTGCACCACAGTTCCACCTGCAAAATCCAGAGCCCCCAACTTGAAAAGCCATCCTGAGGCATCCCACACCCAGTGCGCCAGTGGGGAATACACCAGCAGTGTCCAGCAAGCAATAAAAACCATGAATGCACTGAACTTCATGCGGTCAATCAGGGCCCCGCTGATCAGGGCTGCCGTGATGATGGCAAACATGCCCTGGAACATCACAAACACGTATTTGGGAATGGCATGGCCTGTTGCCGCTTCAAAAGTGCCCCACAGGGTGTTCTGGTCGATGCCCTGCATGAACGCATTCTCCAGTGACCCGATGTACGGACTGCTGCCATTGTCACCAAAAGCAAGGGTGTAGCCCAGCATCACCCACAACACCCCCACCAGCCCCATGGTGCCAAAACCCATCATGATGGTGTTCAGGACGCTTTTGGTGCGGGTGAGTCCTCCATAGAAGAAGGCGAGGCCAGGGGTCATCAACAAAACCAGGGCACTGGACATCAGCATCCAGGCGGTGTCTCCCCGGTCCAGGGTCAGGGGGACCGTTTGCTGGGCGTGTGCAGATGCGATCAGGAACAGAAGCAGAAGCAGGTGAGGGCGGAAGTTTCGTTTCATGGTTCCCCTCCAGTGCAGCAAGTGGGAAACTTGCAGCACAGGTCAGACGGACAGCAGAAAAGTGGTGTTTCCTGCAGGTGAATCTGTGGGGCGCGTCAGAACGAAAAGGGCAACAAGAAGAGGGCTGGGTCCATTTCTGGAATTCAACCTCCGTCTTGCTGTTAGGATAACAGAAAAGGCCATCTTGTCAAGGAAATTTTTAATAGATGAATTTTTTGAAAAAATGAATCAAGATTTGCCGAATCAAACGTATAATTCACAGATTGTCATTTTGGAAAATCTTCAGATTTTCAAAGATTGAAATGGGTCACCTGTGCTTCTGCACCTTGAGGTGCTGAGTGGCATAACGATCCCCTCTGGGCAACCCCTTGAGCAGGCCAGGCATTGGTTTGCTCAAGGGGCTTTTCAACTGCCCTGGTTTCAGACACCAGAAAACCTCATCAGGTCAAAAAAGCGATGTGGTGGAGGCTCAACATTCGTTTCCTCCACCACATCAAACATGCCTCCTGATCAGGACATCCAGGTCAGACTGCAGGTTCCTTCTGTGTGTCTGGCAGAGGCACACCAAACACAGGTGTCCCATCTTCTGCATATCCAAACACCTGTGCACGGGCATGGCGGTTGGGGTCATACAGGGGGTCTCCCACAATCTCCTTGTAACTGCGGGCATGGAAAATCAGCACGTCCGTACCATCTTCCAGGGTGGTGAAACTGTTGTGTCCGGGGCCATACTGTCTGTTTTTCTCACTGGTCTGGAACACGGGCTCCCGGGATTTGGTCCACACGTCAGGATCAAGCAGATCTGCATCCTCTGGTGCACTGAGCAGGCCCATGCAGTAATGGTGGTCTGTTGCACTGGCAGAAAAGCTGATGAAAATGCGTCCATTGCGTTTCAGCACGGCAGGACCTTCATTGACCAGAAAACCAATCACTTCCCAGGGGTATTCAGGGGTGGTGAGCATCACCTGTTCCCCTTTTAAGGTCCAGGGGTTTTCCATTTCGCTGATGTACAGGTTGGAGTTGCCGAAGATTTCGGGGTTTTTCTGGGCCCAGACCAGATACCGTTTGCCTCTGTGCTCAAACGTGGTGGCGTCCAGCGCAAATGTCTCCCACTTTGTCTTCAACTGTCCTTTTTCAACCCACTGGCCCTCCAGAGGATTCTCGGCATCACATTCGAGCACAAACATGCGGTGGTCAAAGAGGCCATCGCGGGTCTCGGTGGTTCTGGCTGCAGCAAAGTAGATGTACCACTTTCCATCAATGAAATGGAGTTCGGGGGCCCAGATGTTGGCGCTCATGGGTCCTGTGGGGTATTTTCTCCAGACCACCACGGTTTCAGCGGCGGTCAGATCTTCCAGTTTTCGTGCTCGACGCAGTTCAATGCGGTCATATTCAGGCACAGAGCCTGTGAAGTAGTAGTACCCATCGGTGTGCAGGTGAACCCAGGGATCGGCCCTCTGTTCGACCAGTGGATTGGGAAAAACGGGTTGTGATGGCATGACAGGCTCCTTCTGGACCAATGTGAATTCATGTGATCGATCACAATTGGTTAGGACATGAGAGGTGGACTTGGGCAGGATCAAGTGAAGTGTAGCGCAGATGTGAACGCTAACACAGTAGCACTGTGCGCCTGAGGCTGTCAAGACACACCCCGGCATCGCATACACTTGAACCACATGCGAGACCTTCTTTTACAGGCCTTTCACTCTGCACTGGCAGAAAATGATCCTTACCTGCTGACCCTGAATCACCTGCCTGAGCGACCTTCAAAAGGACAGGTGGCCGTGCTTGCCGTGGGCAAAGCTGCCCTTCCCATGCTGAAAGCTGCAGAAGACACCTATGGTCCAGACCTCATTGGACATGCCGTCACACGATATGGTCATGGGGGAGCGACCCTCCACATTCCTCTGGACGAAGCCTCCCATCCCACGCCAGACGATAACAGTGAACGTGCAGCCCAGAAAGCCCTGCACCTTGCGGCCTCCCTGGAAGAAAAAGACACCCTGATTATTCTGATCAGCGGAGGGGGAAGTGCGTTGTGGTGTGCGCCCAGGGGCATCACCCGACCTGAGAAAACCTTGCTGACCCGGCTGCTCCTGAACAGTGGGGCCACCATCCACGAGATCAACACGGTTCGCAAACAATTCTCCCACATCAAAGGGGGGCAGCTGGCAGAGCACACCCGAGCAAAAGTGGTGACCCTGATGCTCTCAGATGTGTCCGGAGATGACCCCTCCATCATTGCCTCTGGCCCCACCATCCCAGACAGCAGCACACCGGAAGATGCTCTGGAGGTTCTGCAAAGGTATGGTCTTGATCAGCAGCCAGAACTCCAGAACGCTGTTCAGCACCTCAGACACGCCCCTCCCCGAAAAAACGCACGCAAGGACCGGACTTCGAGCACCATCATCGGCAGCAATTTCCATTTCCTGAAATCCGTTCAGCACTTCTGGCAACAGCAGGGCATTCCAGCAATCCTTCTGGGAGACACGTTTACAGGTGAAGCCAGAGAACTCGCCGCCTTTCATGCAGGAGTGGTCAGGAGCATTCGGAATCATGCTGAACCTGTGAAACCTCCTGTGGTCCTGATAAGTGGTGGAGAGGCCAGTGTAACGGTCAAAGGCTCAGGTCAGGGAGGCCGCAATCAGGAGTTTCTGCTGTGGTTGTGCTGGCACCTGAAGGACGAAGGGGTGTGGGCATTTGCAGCCGACACAGACGGCATCGATGGAACCACTCATGCAGCAGGAGCCCTCCTCACCCCGGACACCTTCCAGAGGGCTCAGGCTGTGCGAAACATCAAAAAAGACCTGGAAGACAACAACGCTTTTGCATTCTTTGAAGCTCTGGAACAACTGGTGGTGACGGGACCCACCCACAACAATTTGAATGATTGTCGGATGGTGTATGTGTCTGGCACTCGGTAAAATGCCTCATGACAATTCATCTCCCTGAAGCCTGGATCACCCAACATGGTCTTGAAAGCCATCGAGAATTGCTTCAGCAGCATACCCTGGCTTCTGTTTTGTTTTTTCTGGGTAAACAAAGCCCCTCCGTGGGCTCAAGTAAAATTGGAGGTCTGCCGGACCTTCCTCCTTCCTTTTGCTGGCCCCTGAATGGAACTGGAGAAGCACTCACTTTCTTGATGCAGATTCGGCTACAAGACTTGCCTGAATCTGCGGGTGATCCTTTGCCACGAGCAGGCATGCTTTACTTTTTTCTGGGTGAAGATGAACCTGCTTACAACATTGACCATCAAGTTCTGCTCTACACCGGTGATGAGCCTCTGGCCTGTGTTGACCCACCTGCAGAATATGCCTGTGAATCGTACACGCATCTGAAACCACATACTCTTGAGGCGGTTTTTGCACCTGATCTTCCCCACTGGTCGACCAGAGACTACGACACACTCGTTGCTCTACTGGGAGAACAGGCTCAAGAAAATTACGAGTCCTGGGTTAGAGAACTCCATCAGCAACCCGATAAGGTTCTTGTCGCCAGATTGTTTGGGCATGCTTCAGGCGTTGGTCAGGACTCCAGAGAAGATGCTTATGTGGTCCGTGAAGTGGGACCCCAATATCTGTTCGACCTGAAAAAATGGGCTGAATTGAACATGATCCATGCCCTGGACTGGCTGCATTTTCTCACCTTCGAATCGGTAGATGAACTTGATTTGATGTTCTGGGATGCAGGTTACCTGCAATTCCTTATTCACCGCAAGGATCCAAGAAACCTGAACTTTCAGAACCTGTATGCAGCCATTGAGACCAGTTGAGGATCACGGCCTTGCCCGACTTTGACCCGTGGCCATCCCTCCTGCAATCAGGTGGGCTGCCCGCAGGGGCTCGGGGATGTTGGAGCAGATGGCGAAACGCTGAATGACCTGTTCAGCCTGTTCCAGCGTGAGCCCAGCACGCTGCACGTACACACCAGAAGCAGCCTCCATCTCTCCTGCTTTCTGGATCAGGTGCCATTTGCGTTTGCCCCCAGGCACCCGGTTCAGCAGGGCATCTTTGATCTTCTCCATGTTGGGCTTGCGCCTGGAAACCACCAGCACGGGTCGGTCCAGCAGGGCACTGAGTTCATGGATGTCCATGACATTGAACCCCCCCAGGGCAATCCCCTGCAGCAGAATCAGCTGGGTGTGGTCATAAAATTTGGAGTTCAGGACGAGGTTTGCAATCACGCGGGTGCTGTTGACCCCATCCCGCCGGATTTTTGCACTGAGGATGCCTTCGAGTTTCTGCCCGGCGTAGACCGTTCCAACAATCGGGATGTCTCCCCGGTGGCTGCGCTCAAACGGAAAGTCATCAAACCCGATGGCGTGGGAGAGTTTTGATTCACGCATGAAATCCCTCCAGCCTGGACAGGACCTCCCTGACCCTGGTGCGGCACACCAGAAAATCAGCGGTCAATTGATGTCTGCGCAGAAAGGTGCGCCACTTGCGCTGTCCTGAGGTGCTGCAGCCCCAGGATTCACGGGTGTGAAAGTCCAGAAGCAGGCCCACATCATCTCCCCTGCTGGAAAAAGCAACCTTGAGGGCAGGATTCAGAAGGTCCAGGTTCATGGGCAGGCCAGCGAGCACCCACAGATCATACAGGTCTTTGGCCCTCCAGCGACCCCTTCCAAATTCTGCAAGTCCATGCAGCTTCCAGGCGTAAAGGATTTCTGGCAGGCAACTGGGAACAGGCCCCACCTCAGGAATGAAAGCCTGCACTGGAGGATGAATCAGGGGGTCTCCGAAGGCAAAATCAATCTGGAAGCACTGGAGGTCCCCATCCTGCACCTGTCCGGTCAGAAAAACCCTCACGCCCGGAAATGCAGTGTCTTCCCAGATGATTTCTGAACGCTCAAAAAAAAGTTGGGTTGACGGGTCAGGAACAGAGAGGATCTCATGGATCAGACGCAGCAGATCTGCTGAATTAAAATCACCGAGCACCAGATGATCCAGGTCCACTGGGCGTCTGGCTCCAGGGCACAGGGTGGAGGTGAGCATGGAGCCACGCAGCACCAGTCGGTCCTGTTCTGGATGCTGGATGGTCCTCCTGAGCCAGCCTTTCAGCAACTCAGGCTCGACTTCCGGGGTGTGGGATGTCATGCGTGCACCTCCTTCGGATAAAGGTTGAAAACTGGGGGTTCTCCGGTGTGGTCTGACAGGAAACAGCCATCCTGTTTTCCCTGACGGACGAATTTTGCAAGTTGCAGCACCTCCCTGCCACGTTCAAGGCGGTAAATCACACCTTCTGCTGAATCGATGGCTCCATGGTGCCCGTGCGGCCCCAGGTTTTGCAGTGCTGATGAAATGGACAGTGCTTCACCTGAATGAAGCAAAGCAGGCGAACAAAAACCTGCGTTATGCACCCGGCTTTTCATCTCCAGCAAGGGCATCCTGTGGCCAGATGCCTCAAAGACATCCAGCACGACCAGAGGTTCATGGGGCAGGTGATAGCGGGTGCCGTGGGCCACCGGAAGCCATTCAAACACTGCCCTTTCTCCTTCTTTCAGCCAGGAGAATCGGCGCTGGTTCTGTTCAAGCCAGACAGCAAAAGCCCTGCGGTTGTCATTCAGAGACAGGCTGCACAGCCTGCCTTCCCATCCGTATGCCAGCAGGTCACCCTCGAGCCGCAGCACAGCCACACAGGTTCCGTCCAGTTTCTCCTGAACGTGCACCAGATCCCCTGGTCGTGCCACCGAGGTGAGCCTCAGGGCCATGCAAGGGTCCAGGGTGCGGTCTGCAGGTCCGGTGCGTGATCCGGGGAGGTGGGGAATTCTCCCATAAATGCGCTTCATGCCCCCCACCCCGCATCCAGCTCGATTTGGGTGTCCAGCACACAGTATTCCATGATGGACTTCTGGCAGGAGAACCCGGCCTGTTCCAGATGGATTCGCAACAGGTCTGCCTGCTCCTGGGCCTGATCCAGCGCAACCCCATACATGCGCAAGGTGACAAACCGTTCCTGCCCACCCTCTTTCAGGGTCTTGAAAGCATTGCGGGACAGGTGGGCTCCATGCCCCTGGCAGACCTGCTGCAAAATCTCCAGATCACCTGTCTCTGGGATCAGGACTTTGCAGTGGTGCTCAAAATAGCGGTTCTGGTCTTCTGTTTTCAGGTCCCTGCTGGTCTGTGGGGTGATGGCATTCCAGGGAGCAGCCTCCACCTTCACCCGAACCACAGGAAATCCGTGCCCAAGAAAAGCCTCACAAATGCGCTCAACTTCCTGTTGCACCTGTTGCAGCGTTCCCTGCACCCGTGAGCAGGTCATGGGCTGGGTGGGCAGGCCCTCATGCAATTCGATCACCAGGGGTTTCACCCTCAGCGTTTTGCAGAGCTAGGTGAACCCCTGAATCAGCTCCGGGGAAAGAGGGGCGGTGGTGATGTGCAATTCAAACATGTCCTGCTGTTGCAGGCTCAGCATTGCACAATTTCCATTGTTCAAAACAAAGCAGTCAAGGTTCATTGCTCAATTGTAAAGAGCTGTTCCCCTCTGCAACACGCTTTTTGTGCCTACCATGTCTGGTAGGAATGGCTTAACCCGCAAATGAAAAGAGCCACCTTGTCTCAGGTGGCTCCAGGCCTCACTGCATTCATCTGCGAGCAGCGGTCTGGACACTGATCTGCAGGCCCAGCGCTTCTGCAATGTCGGTCCAGGAGACCAGTTTGAAGTTGGTCTGTCCTTCCACCCCTTTCACGTAACCATCCTGCACCACCAGGAGACCCTGTGGGAAACGGGGACCGAAGTTGATGCTGCTGACCATCGCACCATCACACTCTTCAGAGCCATCAAGGGAACCCCCAGCCACCTTGAACGAACCCAGGTAACGGTTATTCGCCTGGCGGTCATAGACCACAAAAGTGTTGTCCCCCTGGCTGCTGGCAAGCAGGTACCCCTGGCCGTTTCCAGCGTCATAGATGGTCAGGCCTTCCACGTCGGCCTCCAGATGCTGTCCTGTGGGTTTGACAGCGTGAATCAGCTGGGGTTGCGCCTGTGCATCCTGCAGGCTCAGTTTCCAGATGCCCACCTTCTCCTGTCCCATGTAGAGGATGCCGTGGTCGGTGTCCACCACCATGCCTTCCACCTGGGGATCATCCACTTTCTGCTGTGGGAGGTCAATGAAGCGCACGAGACGGCTTCCCACGGTTTTCCCATCTGTGACCAGTTCCAGTTCTGCCACACGGCCATGCTTGCGCTGGCTGACAAACACGCGGTATTGGCCTTCACGGGTCTGGTAGGCGGCAAGGCCATAGGCGGTGTTGGTGCCGTCAGATTTTGCTCCAGCAGCCGTGAACACCAGAGGAATGCCCTGCTGGGTCACCTCTTTGAGCTTGCGAGAAGCCCGCTGAATTTCAAAAATGGCCAGACGGTCATTCTTGCGGTCTGAAGCTATGGCAAGGTCCACAGTGCGGTTGCCGAGCCTGAATCCGTAGACCACATCCACATTGTTGTACCGCACATTGCCAGGGTTGATGTCCTGCAGGGTGCGGCCACTGAGGTCAAACACGGTGAGGCCTGCATCCTTGTGGGTGGCCACCACCATGCTCAGACTCGGGTGGGTGGGGTGCACCCAGATGGCAGGATCATCGGAATCGGCAGGGTCAAGGGCAACTGCCGTTTCATACAGGGCAGGAATGGAAGGCATCTGTGCATGGGCAGAAAATCCGAACATCAGGGTCAGGGTGATGAGTGCTTTTTTCACAAAAAGGGAGTCCGGGGTGAGAAGCCCATGGTTTGAACCATGCATGGGAGGCAGAACCCTGGTGGCGCAGTTGTGCCGATTGCCCTTGCGAAGGCTTCATACTGTTGCCTGATGTTCACATAGCACGGTATACTCCTTATGTGAAGTTGACGCTGACCGCCAAACTGAAGTTATGTCACAACAGGGAACAGAAAACCCAGTTGGATCAGGTGACTCTGGCTTACCGGGATGCCCTCAACTACACCTCTCAAAAGGCGTTCGAGATGGAGAAAACCTCCAATGCCGCCAAAATTCAGCAAGAGGTCTACAAGACCTTGCGGGAACGCTTCGGATTGGGTGCCCAAATGGCCTGCTCGGTTCCCCGTTACGTTGGAGCCGCCTACAAAACCCTCTGGACGAAAGTCAAGCAAAGCAAAGTGGCCCGTGAGCTGAACCCAAAAGCCAGGCGGTACAAGGGATTGGACAACCCACCCAGGTTTGTTTCCCGCACCCTCAGCTACCAGTACCAGCGCGATTACTCGTTCAAGAAAGGCCAGCAGGTCAGCATCATGACCCTGAAAGGCCGCCTGGTCCTCCCCTACGAGGGCTATGCCAAACACCTTGAGTTCATCGCCAACGGTGCTGAGATGGGAACAGCAAAGCTCTGGTACAGCAAAGCCAGGAAGCAGTATTTCTTGCTGGTTCCCCTGACCATTGAACTGTCTGATCCTGAGCCCTCCAGCCACAAACAGGTGGTGGGTGTGGACGTGGGCATGCGCTACCTGGCCACAGCATCGAACACCTCTGGAAAAACCCTTTTCAAATCGGGCAAAGCAACCCTGCGCAAAGCAGAACGTTTTCTAAAGGCCCGCAAGTCGCTTCAGCAAAAAGGCACCCGTTCCGCCACGCGCCGTCTGGTGATGTTGTCGGGACGGGAAAGACGGTTTATTGCTGACACCAACAGTTCTCTTGCCGTTCAAATCCTGAAAACCTTTCCCCAAGCCTTCATTGGAGTTGAAGAACTGACCCATGTTCGTGATCGCACCGAAAGACGGTCTAGACCCCACAGTTCTGAACAGCAAAGAAAGGCAAACCGTAGACGTGCAAGGTGGAGTTACGCTGAATTGCAGGGCTTCCTGGCGTACAAAGCTGCATTGCGTGGATCGATGGTGGTCAAGGTGGATGCCCATTACACCAGTCAAACCTGCCCGAGATGTGGACACTGCTCTCGGGGGAACAGGCCTGAGAAGGGCTTGATGTTTGCCTGTGAAAGTTGTGGGTATCAACTGCATGCCGACCTCGTTGGGGCAAGGAACGTGGGACTGAGGGCATTGCTGGTCCGGCAAGACTGGGCCAGTACGGGGTGTTTGTCATGCATCCCCGATGTGTCGGACGTTGAGACCAAAGTCGAGCGCCTGAAAAGGTACTCGGAATTGCGGTGGAGTCCAGATACAAGCCAACGGCTTTAGCCGTTGGTCATGACACCGCAGATGTTAGGGGCGCTGCGTCATGCACAGATCAGAACACCAGCGGTTCAGCGGTCCAGCAGGATCTGGGTTTCTCCGGGCTGCAGCTTCCATTTGCCGCCAGGAATGGTTTTTCCTGTGACCTGTTCGTTCCAGGTCTTTGCCCAGGGCAGGTTCACTTCCTGTGGGGTTCCAGCGAAGTTGATCAGCACGACCACTTTTTGCTGAGGCGTGAACCGCACAAAAGCTGCGACATTGCGCGGCTGTCCTGCAATCAGGCGCAGGTCTCCGGTGTGGAGGGCTGGCAGTTTTGCCCTGGTGGTCAGCAGTTTCTGGTAGACCCCTCTCAAGTCCTGGTTTCCTCTGTTCCAGTCCAGCGGTGCAGGATCAAACAGGCTGGGACGCCCGGTCAGGCCCACTTCCTGGCCTGCGTAGATCAGGGGCACCCCAGGCTCTGTGAGCAGAAGCCCTGCAGCGGCCTTCTGCTGGAAGTCTGCCGTCAGTTTGCTGGCAATGCGTTCCTGATCGTGGTTCTCCAGATAGCGCAGTTTGGGCACGTTTGGGAAGACGTTCTGGTAATCAAAAAACCGATTGGCAGAGATCAGGTTGAGGCCTGCCCCCACCACCCTGGACATTCCATCCCAGTCGTAGGACAGGTCAAAGGCACGGTCATGGTAGGGAGCATTTCCTGTTTCCGCAAGGAGCAGCACTTCAGGGTTGATGGCTTTCATGGCAATGCGAAACTTCTGCCAGAAGCTGAGGGGAACCCCACTGGAATGGTCTGCCCGGAACCCATCCACCCCCTGCTTCAACCAGAACTCGCCCACCGAGATCAGAAATTTCTGCACTTCTGGCCTGGAGGTGTCCAGGGCGGCCACATCTGACCACTCAGGGTTGGGAGGGATGATTTTCCCCTCTCTGTTTTTCAGAAACCAATCCGGGTGGTCGGTGATCAGGGGGTTGTCCCATGCAGTGTGGTTGAAAACGATGTCGATCATCACCTTCAGGCCCAGACGGTGGGCTTCGTCCACATAGGCTTTGAAGTCTTCCAGATTGCCCTGGGCAGGATCAACAGCCGTGTAATCTTTCACCGAGTAGGGGCTTCCGAGGGTGCCTTTGCGCTCCTTCTCTCCTGTGGGGTAAAAAGGCAGCAGGTAGATGGTGTTCACCCCGAGGTCTTTTGCATCTGCCAGGGTGGGAAGGGCAGCCTGAAAGGTTCCCTCTGCCGTGTGGTTGCGAATGAAGACCTGATAGACGGTGGCAGAAGACATCCATTCTGGAACAGGCAGCATTTCTGCTTTTGCAGGGATGGACAGGGAAAGGCCAATCAACAACAGCCATTTTTTCATGGGAAACTCCTCGGTTTGCGTGTGCAATTTGGATGCGCTTCCAACAGTTTAAAGGACAGTCCCTGTTTCCTGATGAACTTTTCCCTACACTTGCAGACCCGGCGACTGTCACTCTGTATTCACGAACATCTGGGCGTGCAATTTGCGGTAACTGGATGGAGTGACGCCCTCAAGTTCACGGAACACCCGGCGGAAATAGATCACCTCACGAAATCCACAGGCATGGGCAATGGATTCGATGGTGTCATGGGTGTTCAACAGCAGCACACAGGCCCTGCGCACCCGGTAACGGTTGATTGCCTCGGTGAGGGTATGCCCATAAACAGATCTGAATGCGCGTCCAAGGTAGTCGCTATTGTATCCCAGGGCACGGGCGATTCGACTGGAACTGAGCAGTTCTTGGTGGTGCAGGGCAATGTAGGCCTGGGCTTCACTGGCAATGCGGTTGAGGGAGTTTCTGGGTGCCGCAGGTGTCCCCTCGGAATGGCTCAACCCGGTGAGGATGAGCAGGGCCAGCAGATCACAGGTGATGGGGGCATGACCAGGGATTTCCTGCTCGTCCAGCAACCGGCGAAAAAGGGCGCTGAGGTGCTCGGGACGCTGCACCTGCACATGCTTCGGCAGCACCATTTCCTGGGGACCTGCAGTGTCCTGCACATAAAAATGCAACCAGAAGAAAGAGAGTTCCTTCTGGTAGGGCTCAAATCCCCAGTGCCTTTTTCCAGGCAACAGAATCAGGGCTTCTCCTGCATTCACAGCGTAATGCTTCCCATCTTCAGCAATGAACAGGGTGCCCTCTCGCACAAAGATGACCTCATGAAAATCCACCACCCGGTCTGGATGGGTGCCCACCCCTCGGGACACAAAGAGGCCTGCCAGATCGCAGCGGATGGGAAGTTGAGGATGCAGGGTCAGGGTCATGGGGTAAGAAGTGGTCGGAATCGGTTTCCTTTTTCAGGTGATCTCAGTCTTGTTCACAGGAATGGAAGGTGTCAAGATGACCTCACAGCAGCAAGCATCTGAATCGACATCTGCAGGGGCGGGCTGTCGGCTCGCCCTCCACTGGCAGCACTGCCAAACCCTCCCTGCGACAGACACTTCTGTCGCGCTGTTCCTGTCGTTTGATTTTTGGAGGAACCATGACCCAGACTTCAACCCGCAACATTCAAGTCATTCGCACCGAACACAGCCCGCATGCCCAGTTGCAACCAGTGCCTTTGCAACAGGTTCGTTTGCAAGATGCTTTCTGGACCCCCAGACGGGAAACCAACCGCCTGAAGACCCTGCCCACCCAATTCCTCAAACTGGAGGAAACCGGATGCCTGAACAACTTCCGCCGTGCGGCAGGACAGACTGAACTGCATTTTGAAGGTCCCGTTTTTGCAGATTCTGATGCCTACAAGTGGCTGGAAGCTGCAGCCTGGACGCTGGCAGAGGGCTCAAATCCCGAGCTGCACAGGCAGGTGGATGAACTGGTCTCCCTCATTGAAGGTGCCCAGTGTGCAAACGGCTACCTCAACACCTTTTTCATGTTTGAGCGGGAAAAAGAACGTTTCACAGAGAGTGGAGCACATGAGCTGTACTGTGCTGGGCACCTGTTTCAGGCTGCAGTGGCCCTGCACCGCACGACAGGAAACCCCCGTTTGCTGACCGCCTCGGAAAAGTACGCAAATCACATGGCTGAAATCTTCGGACCTGCTGAACAGGGGAAAAAGCCCTGGGTCGATGGGCATCCAGAAGTCGAGATGGCTCTGGTGGAACTCTACAGGGAAACTGGGACCAGGCGGTACCTCGACCTTGCGCAGTATTTTCTGGATGCCCGGGGTCATGGACTCGCCAGAGACAGGGTGTGGGTGTTCTGGGGAAGTTACGGTCAGGACCACAAACCCTTTCGTGACCTGAAAGAGGTCACGGGTCATGCAGTACGCATGGTGTACCTGAGTGCAGGAGCCGCTGATCTGGTGCTGGAAACAGGGGAACAGGCGTTAGAAGACGCTCTGGAAGCCCAGTGGCACAACATGACCGAAAAACGCATGTCCGTCAATGGCGGGATTGGCCCCAGGCATTACACTGAAGGTTTTGGTCTGGATTACGAACTGCCCAGTGAAAGTGCTTACAACGAGACCTGCGCTGCAGTGGGCTCCATCATGTGGTCCCAGCGGATGCTCTCTTTGACAGGTGAAGTGAAATATGCCGATTTGATTGAGCATCAGCTGTACAATGCCGCCCTGCCCGGGGTCTCCCTGGATGGACAGTCGTACTTTTACGTGAATCCTCTGGCGGCAGGTTCCGAGCACCGGCGTCAGGGCTGGTTCGGGTGTGCCTGCTGTCCTCCCAATGCTGCAAGACTCCTCGCCACGCTGCCTGGATACTTTTACAGCACCAGTGAAAGTGCTGTTCATGTGCACCTGTATGCCCAGTCGACCAGTGTCATTGAACTGCCAGATGGCCCAACAGTCAAAATTGAACAGCAGACGAATTATCCGTGGGATGGGCGTGTGCGTCTGGTGATCGAGGGAACGGGAACGTTCAGCCTCAATCTGCGCATCCCTGCATGGTGTGAGCAGGCGACAGTCAAGGTGATGGGTGAGGCAGAACAACAGGCACAACAGGGATATTTTCAACTCCAGCGCAACTGGCAGGGCAGCACCACCATCGACCTGAATCTGGAGATGCCTGTGCGTTACGTGGTGAGCCATCCCCATGTGATGGACAGCAGCGGCAAAGTCAGTGTTTTCAGGGGACCTCTGTTGTATTGCGCAGAAGGCACGGATCACGCTACAGATGTGCGGGATCTGGTGTTGCCTGAGGAAACCTCTTTGAAGGTTCAACACCACGAACAGCTCAACAATGCAGTGGTGCTGGTGGGGCCAGGCACCTCACAGTTGCAGCAAGGATGGGAGCACAAGCTGTACCGCAATGCCAGAGACCTTCAGGCTTCAAGGGTTGCTGTAAACATCACGCTTGTCCCTTATTATGCCTGGGCCAATCGGGAAGCAGGACGCATGCAAGTCTGGCTGGATCAGTCCTGAGCAGAAACTCACGTTTTGAGCAGGTTGTTGACCAGGGAATGTGCACAATCTATTGCTTTTTCGAACTGTGTGATGCCATACTGAAACATGACCCCCTCCACTGAAGGCTTATCTGCAGAACATCACAAGAAAGCAAAACGACCCTACGGTAAACCTGAGCTGACCACACAGGGCAAGTGGCAGAACGTCACCCTGCAGACGGGCAGCGGAATTGGTTTCACCTGCAATCCTTCAAAGCCAGAAACCTGCCAATTTTTCTGAATTGCTGCTCCTGTGAGATGGCCTGTGTCAACAGGATGTACAGATGGAAAACCTTCCATACAGATGGCTCAAAAAGTGCCTCACACAAGATGTGTGAGGCACTTTGATTCAAAGGCTTGAAAGCAGGGTTTAACGGCGCTTCAGGTTGATGTAGACCGTCTTGCTGGTGTTCAGGGTCACGTTCAGAGCAAAGTTGGTGTATCCCGTGGCGACCACAGAGATCTTGTAAGGCTTGTTTTTGGTCAGGCTGGTGGTGAACTTGCCTGTGGTGGTTTTGCCCAGGTACTGACCATTCATGTACACCTTGGCATTCTTGACGTTCAGCACCAGATTCAGATTGGCCTTGGTGGTGGGGGTCTGGCGCAGGTTGACGGTCAGGTTCACCAGTTTGTCCTGCTTGATGGTGATGGGGGTCGAGTAGGTCACATAGCCATTCGCAACCACTTTCAACTGGTAGGTTCCAGGGGCCAGGTTGGCAAGGGTCACTCCAGCATCACCAATGAGGCGGCCATCGAGGTACACCTTGGCATTGTTGACATTGGTGGACACCTTCAGTTCACCACTCTGGGTCTGCACCTGACGGGTGCGGTACAGCACCACATCGCTGGTCCAGTCGTTGTCGGGGATGCTGTTCAGGATGCCACTGACTTCGCGGGCAAAGGCTTCCTGTCCACCTCCAGAGTACACAGCAAAGACAGCATTGTTCTTGATGTCCAGAATGTCCGTGAAATCCAGGGGGTCACGGCTGGCCACAGCAAAGACCTTCCCCACACCAATGTCATCATCGGTTTCAAGGGTGTAGCTGTCCCCTTCACTGGGCAGGGTCACAGTCTGACCGCCTTCAACGAAGTTGTCACTGGCGTACTCGTTGGGGAAGATCTGGGTGACTTCACCGGCGACATCCACACTGAAGACATACAGGTAACTGTCTTCATTTACGCTGGCTTTGATGGTCACACGCTCGCCGGGAGTGTAAGTGGCATACCCAGAGTTGTCAGCAGCTTTGTTCAGCCAGACTTTGGCGTTGAGAGAAGTCTGGATGGGATTCACGATGATGCGTTGAGGGCTGATCTGGGGTGCTGCAAAAGCCACAGGGGCAAGGGTTCCGAAAAGCAGAAGTCCTGTCAGGATGTTTTTCATGTGTTTCATTGCTAAACCTTCCTTTTGACCGCCCCCACAGGCTGATGGAGGGCTGATCGTGGGCTGAAGATGCTGTTATCTTCCACCCTGCTCATGTGGCAACCATCATAATTTCGGGCTGAAATCTTTATCCGGGGTTTATTTTTTGCGGTTAAGGTAAACTTCATGAAGCGATCTTCAGAAAGACATCCGGGTTGATCAGATTCAACTTGTTTTTCGATCTTCAAAACCCACAAACAACAGGGCAATGCCTTCACATCTGCCATGCTTGATACAAATCATTCGATGTCTTTGCAAAAAAGAAATGTTGTAAAAAACAGAGGCCCTCTTTAAACACCTGTTCCGCAACAATTCTCTGGTACGGAACAGGTGCAGGGCCTTTTAAAGGTCTATGTGGATGTCTGGTGGTGAGGTGTCCACATGGTGAACCACCTGAACCACCAGACCTTTCTGACCATTGATCTGAACGTGATCCCCAACCCTGGGAACAGCATAAAAACCCACCAGTTGTTCAATTTGCCTGTCGTTGGTGCTTTTGACCAGAATCCTGCACATGATCAACATGTTGTCCTCCCTGGAAATGTTTGAAATCCTTTTGAATCTTACTTCTTTCAGAAGGACTGAGCACAATGGTCTGGGCAGGCTGGACACCCGCCCTCCTGCTGGTCAGAGGATCTTGGGCCACGACTCAACCGTCAGACACAAAATCCATCAGGTCCTCTCCTGAAGCTGCTGAAATCATGCACTGAAAACCCTGACATTCCACTGTGAGAGACAGCGGAATGTCAGGCCCCATCACACAGTACACTTGAAGCATGGTCGAAGTCATCGAGAGCACCCTCCCTGGTGTGGGTCGCAAATACATCATGAAACTGCGCTCTGGAGGCAGTGTCACCGTCATCTCCAAACCGGACGGCACCCGCGAAATGTACCACTTCAAGGGGAAAGACGACATCCCTTGCGACACCGTGCAGTTCAATCCTGAAGAAGCCCAGCAATTTGCCACCCTGCTCGGTGCGAATTTCTCCAAACCTGCCCTCAAGGAGGAAATCGAACTGGTGCTCGGCAAGCTGCAACTGGAGTGGATCACCTTATCGGAAGGGGTGAGCTGTGTCGGGCACACGCTGGGTGAACTGAACCTGCGTGCCCTCACCGGAGCCAGTGTGATTGCCATCATGCGGGGCGATGAGGCCATCCCCAACCCCCAGGTCTCTGAAGTCCTGCAACTCGGGGACACCCTGGTGTTGATCGGCAATGACCTGCAGATCAAAAAAGCCAGTGTCCTGCTGATGTGATTTTTACCTTTGCTTGAGCCCTTTCTGCCCTGTTTTCAGACCTGACTTCCCATCAGGTCTCTTGCCTTTTGAACACGACCTTCTGAACACAGTTTAAAGAGGAGATCATTTTGCCTTACGCAGATGGACTGAAGCATTTCGTGGAATCCCTCGGAGCCCTGGGAGAACTGGGCCTCATTGGTCTGGGTCTGTGGTTGAGTGGTCTTGTGGCCCAGTGGCTCAAATTGCCTGCCCTGCTCGGTTACATCGTGCTGGGCTTCCTGTGTGGCCCGATGGGTCCACTGCCCATCATTTACCCATCCGAGATCACTGCAGCCCTATCAGAGATTGGTGTGGTGCTGCTGATGTTTTTCATTGGTCTGGAATTCTCGCTGAAGCGTTTTCTGGAAGCGAGGGGCACCATCCTGAAATCTGGCATGCTGGACCTCCTCAACCTGCCTCTGGGATTCGCTGTGGGACTGATGCTGGGGTTTGGGTTCTGGCAGTGCGTGTTTCTGGCAGGCATCACCTACGTGAGCAGTTCCGGGGTGATCATCCGCATGCTGACCGAGCGGCAGCAGGTGGCACTCCCGGAAGCGGAACGCACCCTGGGTGTGCTGATTTTTGAAGACCTGGCCATGATCCTGTACCTGGGTACCCTCAGTGTCTTTACCGGAGGCAACATCTGGCAGAAACTCCTCGGGGTGATCGGTTTTGCCGTGATTTATGTGGTGCTCCTGCGTTTCGGACGCCCGATGCTGGAAAAAATCATGGAAGGCCAGAGCAAAGAGCAACTGGTGCTTCTGATGCTGGGCGGGGTGGCGATGTTCGCAGCCCTGGCCCACCTGATGTCCTTTCCAGATGCAGTTGCGGCTTTCTTGCTGGGTGCACTGGTGGGCGAACTGAGCCGCATGCACGAGGTGGAAGAGGTTTTGACCCCATGGCGAGATGTGGCTGTGGGGGCATTTTTTCTGGGGTTCGGCCTGAAGGTGGAAGCCCTGGCTTTGCTGGGTTCCCTGCTGACCGCAATTCCTCTGCTGCTGTTCACCCTCTTCAGCAAGACCATCACCGGGTTCTTTGCCGGGAAGGCCACCGGGCTGAGCCTGCGTGCGGCAGTGGGACACGGCCTGATGCTGCTCCCCAGAGGGGAATTCAGTCTGGTGATCGCTGGTCTGGCCGTGAGCAGTCCGCTCCTCTCCCAGATCCAGAAAACCGAACTGTATGAACTCACCAGTGCCTACGTGCTGCTGACCATCCTGCTGGGTGTGGTGGTGAGCTCCTACCACATTCCCCTCACCCGATGGCTTGCAGAACGCAGGTTCATTCAGCGGTTTGAGGGCACTGCAGGGGATTGAAGAAGTTAAATCCCAGGTTTTGCTTTCAAACCGCATCAGCATAGGGTGATTCCCGGATGCACTGTGCAGGGCTGGACGTTATGCTGCGGGCATCTTCTTTCAACGTCTTGCTCCATTGAGCTGCACACCTGCAGTGCAAGTCAGCTGCACCTGCAACAGAAAGGAAAAACCATGATGCACCAGTTGAACCTTCACTTCTCCCAGAACGACCTTGAGGTTTTCCAGCAAAGCGGGCTGCAGGTGGCTCTGGTCAAATCTGGACCAGACGCCTGGCCCTCGGTGACCTGGATTGCATTTTCTCCATACATGAGCAATGTCATCACCTGGGAGGAAAATTATGAGATCTACACCTCCCAGTCCCAGCTGCAGCCTGGCAGTGAGATCATCATGGATTCCACCCTCCCTGCACAACCTGGCCGAAAATACATGTATCAGAACATGTTTTTACAGGACGCTGGACCTCAGGATGGAGGCACGCCAGACCGTTTCCAGCTCGTCAATCGAAATTCCCAGATGGTCACCGCTGGTCTGGCGCAGGGTGCTGAAGTCAATGGCCAGTTCTTTTCTCCCGGTCCAGTGGGTGCTGTGCAAGTGTTCCCAGACCAGAGCACTTTTCTGACCCCTGCAAATCAGGTGCTTGTGTTCGCAACACCTTTCATTCAGGGTGGAACGGTCACTTCACAATTGCCAGGAAATGCACTCAGACTCGATTTTCAATCAGGCAACCCCAGCCAGAGTGTCCGCTTTGACCTCCGCACAGGGGGTTTTGTGCCTGATCAGATGCCAGCCATACAGTGAATCCTCTGCAACTCACTTGCCAAACAGCAGGGTGAAAATGGCCCCCCCCTCTGGATGGTTGCCTGCCTCCAGGGTTCCACCGTGCGCCTCCACGATGGCCCTGGCAATGGGGAGGCCCAGACCTGAGCCGCCATCTCCCCTGCTCTGGCGGGTTCTGGAAAAATCCCCCTTGTAAAACCGCTCGAAAACCCGCTCCAGGGCCTCGGGAGGGATGCCTGATCCGTGGTCTCTGACGGTGATCTGGGTCCCTCTTTCCGTCCTGCGGGCCTGAATCTCAATGGGCCCCTGGGCGTAATTGGTGGCGTTTTCCAGCAGGTTGTTGAGCACACGGGTGATCTGGGCAGGATCAAACACAGCTGTGAGTGATGGGGGGATGGTCTCCAGCACAATCTCCAGCCCCAGGTCCCCTGCCCTGCGCTGGTAGGCCTGAACGACATCCCTCAGGAAGTCCTGAAGCTTGAGGGTTTCGGTTCTCAGTTGCATCCCGCCACTTTCTGCCAGTGATAAGGTGCGCAGGTCCGTGACCAGCTGGGAAAGCAGCATCACCTGATGGTGAAGTCGATCCAGTGCCTGTTCATCTGTTGGGGTCACTCCATCTTGCATGGCTTCGATTTCTGAGCGCATCACTGCAAGGGGGGTTCTCAGGTCATGGGCGATGTCGGCCACCAGATTGCGCCTCCAGTTTTCCTGGCGCTCCAGGCCAGTCACCAGGTTGTTGAAGGCCTCGGTGAGGGTGCGCAGTTCACTGTGCATGGAAGGGAGGCGCAACTTGAGGCCCCTTTCTCCACGCTCCAGACGCTTTGCCCCTTCGGTGAGTTTGATCAGGGGGGAGGTGAAAATGCGGGTCACTGCTCCGGCAGCCATCGAGGCCAGAAAAAAGGAAAACATCGCAGACATGAACGCCGTTCCCGTGATGCGCTGGAACACCTCACGGGCCTGGGCGTGTTCTGGACCCGTCATGTGTTTCCATTTCCAGAACGCATGCTTGTAGGCTTCCGGGGCATCTGGAAAGAGGGCACTGTACACCGAGCCCAGTGTAAACCAGGTGTTCAGGAACACGGCTGCCAGGGCCACAAACGCAAAAATCACCGTCAGCCTCTTGCGAATTCCCCAGCCCTGCTTCCTGAACTTGCGCCCCTTGCTGAATTTTTCCCGCAACTCGGGGTTCTCGCGCAGGATTTTTCGCATGCGCCTGAAGTGCCCGAAAGGGTGCTGTTCGAGGGGGTGTTCAAAATGCGATTTGAAGGGGGGTTCGCAGTGCTTTTCAGTGTGTCTTTTGTGGCCCATGTTTCCCCTCAGTGCACCATGAGCTTGTAGCCCACGCCCCGCACCGTGTCAATCCGGTCCCCGTAAGGACCGAGCTTGCGGCGGATGTTCTTGATGTGGGCGTCCACCGTGCGTTCATCGGCGTAGGCGGCAGCATCTCCAGTGACAGCCAGCAACTCTGCACGTTGCCTGACCCGGTTGGGTTCTTTTGCCAGCAGGGCCAGCAGCTTGATTTCACTGGTGGTGAGGTCCATGATCTGGCCTTCGCAGCGCACCTCAAAGGCTCCGAGGTTCACTTCCAGCGCACCCACCCGGTACACCTCCGGGGCCATCACCTGCCCCTTTGCCCTTCTGAGCACAGCTTTGACCCTGGCAATGACCTCTCTTGGGCTGTAGGGTTTGACCACGTAGTCATCTGCTCCAAGTCCCAGGCCAACCAGTTTGTCCACCTCGTCATCTCTGGCCGTCAGCATGATGATGGGCAGATCAGACTCTGCCCTCACCCGACGTGCCACTTCAAATCCGTCCAGCAGAGGCAGCATCAGGTCCAGCAGGATCAGATCG
Organism: Deinococcus cellulosilyticus NBRC 106333 = KACC 11606; assembly: GCF_007990775.1. Lineage (NCBI taxonomy): Bacteria > Thermotogati > Deinococcota > Deinococci > Deinococcales > Deinococcaceae > Deinococcus > Deinococcus cellulosilyticus. The sequence goes on from NZ_BJXB01000009.1 coordinate 182,298, forward strand.
GGTTGCGCAGCACGCCACAGCTCCAGAGCCTGCACCCCATTCTTGGCCCGCTCCGTCTGAAAGCCTTCCCGTTTCAGGTAGTCTTCCAGAATCTCGGCAAGGCGGGCTTCATCTTCAACGATCAGGATGGTCTGGGCCATGTGTTTCATGCTACACCCTCGGGAGCCGTCAGCAATCAGCAGTCAGCGAAGAGAATCTCAGAAATGAATCAAAGGGACAGGTGGGTGCCTGTCCCTGAATGGTCTGGAATGCAGCCCTCAGCTTTCCAGGGCTTTACGGATGGCCTCATACTCCTCGGGGGTGATTTCTCCCTGGGCCAGACGGTAACGGGCCACTTCCAGAGCGCGGTCAGTAGCCATAAAGGGAGGACGCCACTCTGTTGCCACTTCCTCTTCTTTTTTGACCCCCAGACCAGCCATCAGGTTCTGGTACTCCTCGCGGTCAATTTCTCCACGGGCGTAGCGTTCACGGACGATGTGGGTGGCGTTGCTGTGGTCACCAAACTGCTGGCGCAGGTGCTTCATTTTCTTCCAGTGGCGTCTTCCTCCACAGGGGCCTCCAAAGGCAAGCATGCGCAGCAGGCCAAAGATGAACACAAAGAACAGGACCGTGCCTACAAAATTCAGAAAGCCCAGTCCAAAACCGATTCCTGATTCAAACATAGGGTGATTCTCCTTTCGCGCTGTTCAGCAGCGTTGGAATCAGGATAGGTCTGGGCGGGTGAATGCAGATGGATGGAATTGTGAATGCACTGTGAACGGGAACTCTTTCTTCTTTTCTCCTGTGGTACAACCTTTTTCATGCTTCCTGAACAAGAAGAAACTGCCCTCGTGTTTCAGGGCAGTTTCTACAATTCAAACCATCAGTGCGGCTGGCAGGGGGTCCAGATGGGTTTGGGGGTCGCCATCTCGGGCACAGCGCAATCCCACCCCTGATCCCAGTACGGTTCCACCAGGCCCTTGACCTCATTCACCCAGGTCACCCGCCCACTCCTGGCATCCAGATTCAACACATGCCACCACACCCCACTCGCCCCTTCTGGGACCTCCGCCTGCTCAAGCCACTGGTTGTCCACATCCGTCAGGTACACGGTGGCCCCCGACAGGCTCCCGTTCAGGGCATGCACCCAGTACTCGTAATGCCCCTCCACAGCAAGCACCCTGAGTTTCACTTTCTCCATCTCTCTGGCATCAATCCGCTCATCCCCCTTGATGATGTAGTCGTCTGGCAGCACCACCTGCTTTTGAATCTCAGACGGTGCACTTCCCTCCCGCGCCTGATCCCGCTCCAGGGTGGCCTGGCTGTCCTCGTCCCCAGGTCGAGCGTAATACACGTGGTACTTGCGGCTGGAGGGCAACCACAGGTGGGCATCCAGATCAGAAGACGCTGCCCCTTTCGGCCAGTCCAGGAAGATCTTGTACACCGCAGGGGCCTTCACCACCACAGGCACAGAGAACTGGACCTGTGGATCGGTTTTCAGTCGGGCAGTAAGGGTGTACGTTCCAGGGGTGGCTGGAGCAGTGTATTCCACTGCGTTCTTCGGCAAAACAGTGAGGGTGCCCTCAGAGGCTTCCCACAGCACTTCACGGTCGTCAAGCAACACCGGAACCAGGGCCTTCAACACTGCAGTCTGTCCGGTGGTCACCTCCAGAACCCCAGGGTGGACGGTCACCTGTTTTGCTCTGGGATCTGCAAATCGGGACATTGCGGCCCACTCCGGGTCCTGGGTGACCACCACATCAAAGATGCAACTGTCCAGGGTTCCCGGACTGATCACCCCTGCCTCCCGACAGATGCGGTCTGCCTGCAAAATCTCTTCGGCTGGGAACCGGCTGAGGTTCACCGTCAGGCTGGGCTGCGAGGAGTCGGTGAAGGTCTGGGTGGAGGTTCCAGCCTCATAATCAAACAGGCTTTCTTGCTGGGTGATGCGCCAGCTTTCTCCAAACCGCCGGTACAAATCATGGTTTGAAGGGTAGTAGGGAAGCAGCGTCCCATCCTTCAATTGGAAGTCATTCACCCCATTGTGGTCGAAATTGCCGAGCAACCCCACCCATTGCCCCTGCTGAGACGCAGGCACATGCAGCGAAACCGTGCCAAGAACGCCCGGTGGCAGGAAAACAGTGATCATTTTGCCATCTGCTGTCGAGAGGGTGAACAGGGCATCCTTCAGGGTGACCGTGGCTCCACTGGAAAGGGTGCGGCTCCACCAGGGGTCTGTGGAATGGATGGTTTCACCGTTGATTTTGACGGTGGCTGGGGCATTGACATTGGCATAAACCCCCACCCGGTCCTGCCCGATTCGCACCGCGAGGGCAGCATTGCCTGACACATTGGCCTGCACAGGGGTGTAACGCACCTGCACTTCAAAAGGGTCTCCAGAGAGGGTGGATCTGGCAAGCACGAATTCCCCAACCGCCTGGAAACTGTACTGCGTGCCATCAAAAGATTGCAGGTGAGGATCTCCAAAAGAGGTGCCTTCACCAGGAGCTTGATCAGAGCAGGGACGGGGGGACACTTCCACGGTCGGAGGGGAAACCTCAAAGGTTTTTCGGTCTGTGAAGGTGTGCTGCTCCCCATCTTTGGTGGCCACCAGCACGGTTCCCAGCACATGGGTGCCTGGGGTTGCAGTAGAACCACTGATGGGCTTGACCAGAATGCTCTGGGGGCGAACCACGCTGGATGCAGCTGAAGGCTGTGATGCAGAGCTGAGGGGGGTCCCATCGAGGTAAGCCTGGAATTCCAGGAGAGTCCAACCCTCAAGCTCTTCGATGGAACTGAGGGTGTCCCGCTTGTGTATGGTGGTTTTGGTGGTGCTACACTCCTGTGGTGCTTCATTCACAATCGGATTTGGAACCACGCTGTTTTTCACCCTGGGCGGATTGGAACAAGTCATGGTGACCGAACTGGAATTTTTAGGTTGATTGAGTTCATTACTGTACACCACAACCTTTAATTCAAATCTACCCGCCTGTATACACGAATATGTGGCTGTACTTTGTGCGGAAGTCAAAGCAGGCAAAGGGAAAGAAGGACTGGTATAATCTCCAAACTTAATGATGACTCTTTGCAGGTTTTTCCATCCAGAGTTTCTCATGATGATCTTAAACCTGAGTTGACTACCGACAAGTCCTCTGGGGTTGGGAGGATCAAAGACCGGAGGGTCCAGTTTGGCCCGATCTGGATAAATGTTTGGGTTAAAACTACCATAAGAAGTTCGACCCAAAGGTGAACGCAACAAGCCTGCTACCCCATAAGCTCTGGCGAATTCCACATCTGCAGGTTCTCCATTGGTCACCCTACTGCTGGGGCCAGCCAGCTGTTTTAAACGATCTTCGTCCGTTTGACCAACAAAATCAGGAGGATGGGTATGATAGAACGCAACCAAGCGGTATCCTTCCAAATACTCTGGATCGATAGGAGGGATGTGGCATGAACCAATGGCTGAACATCTTGGTCCTCTGGGCCACTGCACTATGCTGTATTTAGATCCAGTATTGCCTTCATTCTGATAAATCCAGCCTCCCTCTTCATGGAGATCACGAGGATTGGAAATCGTTTTTTGCCACGCATTTTCCAAAGCATTTTTTATATCATTATTATTTAGCATATCTTGAGTGCTGACATTGATGGCTTTGGCCAACGAAAGCGCAATCCATATACAAATTATTAGGATTTTCATTTTACCTTCCAGGCACAACCTTTAGAATTTCCAAGTCCTTCTTTCTAATTAAAACAACCGTACTACCTCCAGGCCAAATCACACCAGCAGGGGGGAGCTCATATATGCGAAATTCCCAATTATCTCCTTTATCAAATATCGAAAAGTTGAATTTATTCTCATCTAGTTTTTCATTCGGTAAATCATGTTCTTTGTTAAATTTATCAAAGTATTTGACTATTTTTTCAAAGATCTTACGTTGACTTTTGTTTATGTCTTTAAGCAATGTGTCCTGTGTGGGTATACTGTTCTCAACAATTTGGTTAGCAGGACCACTATCACTCTGTGGCCTCACACAACCCATTACAAAAGTTCCCAGACACCCCAACACTAAAAGTACTTTGTATAGCTTCATATCTACCCCATCAAGAGAATTTGACTTGGCACAAATTACTTGGCAACAAATCAACCTCATTGTACCATTTAAGGTCAATTCAAGATATAAAAAATCCAGGTAACTGCTCAGCACGAGAACTGAGGGAGCAGCAGACGACACTGGAAAATGCTGATCAGGTCCAACAAAGCATTTAAACCCTGCTTGCGAAGCGTCGAAAGGTAACTGCGAATCCGGCAGAACCCCTCCCCACCTCCCTCCGAGCGAACCCCCCCAGACACCTTGCGTTTCACACATATCATTCGAATGTCCCTTTCCGCCTGATTGTTGTCAAACGGTATTTCGGGGTCTTCCAGAAGCCTCAGCACTGCCCTCTGGTGTTTTTGTAATCTCAGGGCTAAATTGCGCCCAGCACTCTGTTTCACCCGTCCCCGTATTCCTGCCCTGGGCTCCTTTGCAGGATTGACCTTCAAACCCTGTTCCACCAGAACATTAAAACGTGCCTTGAACGCCTGCTTTACTTGCTCGGTGAGCACACCCTCTTTGTGCTGGTGGTAGATCTGCTGCAAATCAGAGCGCAGTTCTCCCGCCCAGTTTTGCTGCTCCTCAAGCGCCAGTCCTTTCAGTTCCCGCAGCAGATGGGCATTGCACAACGCGTGCTCAGCGGGCAACTTGAAGTACATCCCCCACGCGTCATGCATCAGGATTCCCTTAAACTCAGGCAGCACGCCCATGTGTTTGACGGATTCCACTCCTCGACCCTGGTGGTGTGCGTATAGGGTGAGCAGATTGCTGGACACCACGTGAATCCAGTGCAGTTTCCCGGAGACTTTGCTGCCAGTTTCATCGGCGTAGAGCACCTTCTCCTGTTGCAGAGCCGTTTTGAGCTGGTGTTCAAAAGCCAGCAGACGCTGGGCCGCCACCTGTTGACCCAAAACCAGCGAGCCTTCACTGAGGCTCGCACCACACAGATCCTCCAGCACCTCACAGGTGCGTTCCAGGGGCAGGAAGTGCCCTACGGTCATATTCACGTCCATGCAAGCGGGGTCCATATTGCACCTGTCCAGGGACATCCTCGGGAAAGCTAGCCTGCTCCTGACTTTGGCAATGGGGGCAGGTTTTGACTTCTGCTTGATATTCGGTGACCAGAAGACGGATTTCGGGCAGGTCATGCACTTGCCTGGCACGGTAGGCTTCGACCTCTTCGTCGTCCCAGACCTGCCCACAACCACACCTTCCCTCGAGCGGGATCACCACCACCTGATCAACGTGCTCGCTCATTTTCAGCGTTTTGCCTTTGTGGCCTTTTTGTCCCCCACTGGACTGGTCACTTTTTCGTCGCTCAGAACGATTTTCCAGGGTTTGTCCTGGCTGGGTGGTTGGTTGGAATTCCCACTGTCCCACTGGAGCAGGGCTTTCAACTGCTGTTGCAAATCCATCAACTGGTGTTGCAAGTCTGCGATTTGGGCAGCTTGCTCCTCCAATCGAGCTTCCAGCAGAATGCAGTTGGGACAGGGTTCTTCCACAGTGGCTCTATTCTACCCGGATTGAAAAGTCAATCCCTCCTGCTGAGCAGTTACGTTTTCCCCAGACATAAAGTACACCCTCCAGATCTCCAGAGGCTTTTGAGGTGCGGGCCTAATGGTGAATTGCAGGGTCAGGGCCACTGCTGTGGTTTCACAGTACAAAATGTGTTCAATGCTCTCTGAAGCAGGAACAAGCAGCTGAAAGGTACTTTCAGCTCGTGTTTGAAGTGCTCTGGAAGGGGACTGATCAAGCAAACAGTTGGTGGGATAATAATAGGGATCGGTGGTGTCCCCTTGCACAGAGCACGTCTGAGAACGCTCTGGCACGTCGCACAGATTCGCCCCTGTGTGGATGTCGAGGTCTTTTCGGGTGGTGGTGGCTCCACTGTTCACCACAGACACATGATCTGGAGCATACTGCACCTGATCGTATGAACTGTTTCCAGAACAGGTGTCTTTGGTCCAGAACACCTTGTTCAATTGGTTGGCATTCAGGGAAACCATTTTCTGGCAGTCGTTGTAACTGTAGGCCACCAGAAGGGCATCTTGAATCCGATACAGGGCATCAAGGTGGGCCTCTGGGTGCATCTTCCAGGTCTGTCTGCCCTGATGGAGACCCTGCTCATCCACGACATAGAGTTTTTGCTGGTAGACCAGAATGGCTTGAACGCTTTTCTGAAGGGTGGCATGGGTGCCTTTCCCATAAGCTTTCAAGTTCCCGGCCCGATCGACATAATAAATTTTGTTGTTCAACAGGTAGATTCCAGAGAAGTGCAGGTAAGAGTCTGAGAAAGGAACAGGTGTAGGGGTTGGGGGTGATGGGAGGGATACCAGTCCAAATGCGCATCCCAACCACCCCCACAAGACCAGAGGGATTGTGCTTTTAAGGGCAAAACAATACATATGTACTCACTAGAAACTGAAGTATTGCAGACGATGCTGCAGTCACCAACCCTGTGATAATGCTCTGTCCATTCAACACAAACCCCAGATTCCCATGCAGTGATGCACCGTCACGGAGGGAAGAGCGACCATTCAGGGAGACCACATCCTGTGAGGTGATCCCACGCAGCAACTGGTCCTGTAAGGTCTGGGCCTGAACGGCATTCACCTGCTCTGAAGTCTTTTCAGCTGGAGGTGCTGGCGCAAACCAATTGCAGGCGGAAAGTGCAGCTGCACCAAAAAAAGGAAGGAAAATACCATACTTTGATCGATATATCATAGGCCCCCTTATTCTGTGATCCTGTTCAGGACACATCAATAGAATATCAAAGAAAATACTGCTCAAGACACAATAAATTGTGCACGCCCGTATCCATGCCAATACATCAGGGATTTCCCTTAAAGCATCAGGTGGTCATGATTTCATCCATGTGGCTTATGGGGAGGTGAAAGGGTTTCCGCTTCTCGCTGCACGTCAATGGAACATCAAAAGAATCCAAGAAAATATTGGCATATGTGATGATGCTGTTCTTTTTGACATCAAGTCAAGTGATGGCACTTTCTTTCATTCAGAGGAAAACAGATCAGGACCAGATGCAGCCCATTGCAGGCAGAAAACGCCAAAAGAGGAAGTCACTGAGTGAACTTCCTCTGAACGTAAAGTGTTCCTCAATCCGTTGCCAGGGGCCTGCGCAGTTTCAGCTGGTTTCGGGCAGAGACCACAATTCCTGTGACCAGCACACCCATCACCAGTAGCAGTCCACCGCCAGAGTAAAGAATGGGGCTGCTCGGATTCAGGATGGATTCGTCTCTGAGGGCCTGCCAGACCAGAAGGCCCATGAGGCCCAGGTATCCTGCCGCGCCCACCAGCAGAAGCTGGATGCGTTGACGGTCCTGCAGCCACCTTCTGCGCAGTCCAATCAGGAAGAGGGCGAGGAGGGGCATCACCTGCAGGGCGTGGGTCCCGATGAAGTGGGCAATGCGCAGGTCGCCGTGTTCGGTGCTCCAGCCAACGATGGGAAGTCCTTTGCCTCCATCTTTCAACACGCCAACCGTGTGAGCGCCGATCAGGTCAAGTTGCTGACCTGCCTGCAGGGCCTGTTGTTGGAGGGGGTTGGGAGAGGCCATCAGGTAGCCTTCCATGAACCCGACCAGGGACAGGATGAGGCCCAGACGGATGCTCCAGGTGACCACAGGGTTTGAGGTGCGCTGGAACAGCACCAGCACTGCAGCCACAAAACTGAGCACCCAGAAGACCGAGATCATGCTTCCCATGGCTCCCCAGATGATGGTGTCGAAGGAGGTGGACACGTTGAAATGGGAGGGCACACCCCGCACGGTCTGAATCACGATCAGGATCACTTCCAGGACCAGAATGACACTGGTCGCCCTGAAAAGGCCCCGGACCAGTTTTGCTTTCTGGGGCAGAACGGTGGTCACCCAGTTGAGGGTGTAGGCGTAAAGAAAAAGTGAAATGGCAAATTTGAGGGTTTTGCTCCAGGCAGGTGCGCCCAGGATCTGTCTGGGGTCTACAAAGAGGCCCACTGCTGCAATCAGCACCAGAATCAGCGAGGCACCGGACACCCATTTCAGGGTTCTGGAGGATCGAATCTGGGGGTGGGAAGTCATGACACCACGTCCCTGGAGGTGAGAAATGGGGTGGACTTGCAGCAATCGGTGGGTGCAGATGTGTTGTTCATGAGGACATTCTGGATCTGTTCGGGACAATTTTCCTCATGCGAAAGGCAGGGGTTTTTCTCCTCCTAAAGGTGGAGAAGTTTAAGGACTTCAGTTTCCTGTTCTGCCTTTTGCCCCTGGTGCCACAAGAACAGGCCAGAATAAGGGATTTCCCTGAGTCAAAACAAGGCATGATTCCCGGGAATTCCTGCATCAGGAAATCTTTCTGAGAGACCCATCCTGACATAATGGTGACATTATGCATGCGGATGCCCTGCTCGGTGCCTTTCTTGACCTGACCCCCGACTGGATTGCAGTCCATGACCTGCAAGGCAGGCCGGTGCTGATCAGTTCAGCTTATGTCAGGGCAATGGGTCAAACTGCAAACAAAAGGTCAGGGCAGACCCCGTTCAACTGTCCCGAAGCATTTCACGATCTTCCTGTCTTTGAATGGAAGATCGGAACACCTTCTCCTGCCCTTCAGACCTTGCTCTCTGAGGTCCAGGTGGAGCTCGAAGGAAACCTTCACGTGCTGCAAGCCACACGGATGCTGCTGAAAGATCACGCTGGACGGCCCTGGGGCACGCTCTGTTATGCCCATGAAGTCACCCGTGAACGCACCATGGAAGAAGCCCTTGAGGAGCAACATGAGTTTCTGAGGAACATCCTGGACAGCGATCCCAGCCTGATTTTTGTCAAGGACAGTGAAGGACGGTTCACACTGGTCAATCAGGCAATGGCCGACCTGTACCAGCAGACCCCAGAAAGCATGCTTGGAAAAACTGTAGGGGACATCAACCCCAACGCAAAGGATGTGGAACGTTTCGAGGCCCAGGACCGTGAGGTCCTGCAGCACAAAGAGGCCCGAAAATTCCCACCTTTCCTGATCACAGATGCAAAAGGACAAAGGCGCTGGCTTTACACCACCAAACAGCCTGTGTACCGCAGAGGAAAGCCTCTGGATCTGGTTCTGGGGGTGACCTCTGACCTGACCCATCTGCACGAAACCCAGCATGCCCTGCAGACCAGAGAGACCGAATATCGAACCCTTCTGGAGCAGGCAGAGCGCAAAGCCCGAGAACTGACCCTGCTGAACCAGGTGCAGGAGGCCATTGCCAACAAACTGGAGCGCTCTGCCCTCTATGACGCGGTGGTGGAAGCCATCGCGGAGCAACTGGGCTACACCCTGGTGATCATGACCGTCCCTGAGGGAGACCGTATTTTGCGGGTGGCTTACCGGGGGTACGAAGATTTGCCCCTCACCGTGCCTGCTGAGGGCAGTGCTGCCGGGTGGTCGCTGCGCACAGGAAAGGCCCTCCTGATCGAAGATGTTCAGGGGGCAACAGATTACGTGGAAGCCATGCCAGGGGTGCGGTCCTGCATCAGTGTTCCCGTGTTCTCAGGGCAGCGGGTCGTGGGCGCTCTGGTGGTGGAAAGCAAAAATCGCCCTCTTGAACAGCAGGACCTGAACCTGATCCAGCGGGTGTCCGAACAGTTGCGGATTGCCCTGGAAAATGCAGAGCTGCATGAAAAAACCAGACGGGATCTGGTCCGGGCACAGGCCCTGTATCAGGTCAGCCAGACGTTGCACCACCAGGGCACCCAGGAAGCCTTGCTGGAGCAAATCTGCCAGAGCGTCATGCAGGCCATGCCTGCCCGCTGGTGCCTGATCTACATCATGAATTTCGAGCAACAGAGCGTGGACTTTGCAGCCAGCACAGCACAGGATGCAGCTCCTCTGCCCATCATTCCCTTTCATGAGCTGAATGCAGGTCTCACAGGCTGGGTCCTGCGGGAACACCGTCCCACCCTTTCCCTGAAAGGCGTGCCAGATGAAAGAGAAGGGGCGGAAGTACAGGAACACCGCGCAAAAAGGGACATTGGTTCACTGATTGTGGTGCCCCTGATTTATCAGGGCAAACCCATGGGAACCCTCACGGCACTGAACAACATGCAGGACCCGGACTACACCGAGAGCGATGTGGACTGGTTGATGAGCATTGGCAATCAGGTGGCCCTTGCCCTGGCACAACGGCAACTCATCGACCAGATTCAGCATCTGGCCTACCATGATCCCCTGACCAACCTGCCCAACCGTCTGCTGTTCGAGGAGCAACTCAAACAGGCGATTGCACGTGCGAAACGCCTTGGGACAAAACTGGCCCTGCTCTTCATCGACCTCGATGGGTTCAAGAATGTGAATGACACGCTGGGCCACCACATTGGGGACCTGTTGCTGCACACCCTCAGCCAGCGGTTCAAGGAACGCACCCGTGAGAGCGATTCTTTTGCCCGCATGGGCGGAGACGAATTCGCCATGATCCTCAATAACCTGCGGGACCCTGCAGATGCTGTGCAGGTGGCACAGGAGTTTCTGGACCTGCTGCGCGCCCCTTTTCACATCAACATGCACGAGCTCTTCATCTCGGCCAGCATCGGGATCAGTGTATTTCCAGACAACGGAGAGGACGTCAGCACCCTGCTGAGGCATGCGGACACCGCCATGTACCGGGCCAAGGCCTCAGGGAAAAACGACATCAAGAGCTTCACCCCGGAACTGGCAGAAAAGGCCAGAGAGCGGCTTTCACTGGAAACAGAACTGAGATATGCCCTGCAGAGGGGTGAATTTCAGCTGTACTACCAGCCGATCAAAGACCTGCAAACCCTGGAAACCGTGGGGCATGAGGCCTTGCTGCGCTGGATTCACGCCGAGCGTGGGTTCATCCCACCCGACCGTTTCATCCCCGTGGCCGAGGAATCTGGCCTGATCACCGCCCTGGGGGCCTGGGTGATCCATGAAGCCTGCAGGCAAAATGCCGAATGGCAACGGATGGGCAGGCCTCCTGTGCGGGTCGCCGTGAACATCTCCATGATCCAGTTCGCCACCTCCAGCTTTGTGAAAACCGTCAAAAGTGCCCTGCAAACCAGCGGGCTGGGAGTGGAGTGGCTGGAACTTGAAGTCACCGAGAGCGTGGTGATGCACGACGTGAAGATGGTCAAAGAACGCCTCAGTGAGCTCCGGGACCTTGGGGTGAGGATCTCCATCGATGACTTCGGGACAGGATATTCATCTCTGAAGTACCTGCAGGAATTGCCCATCGACACCCTGAAGATCGACCGTTCCTTTGTGAATGCTGTTCAGTCTGGGTCCAGTGATGCTCCACTGGTCCGCACCATCATCCTGATGGCCCAGAGCCTGGGGCTCAATGTGGTTGCAGAAGGCGTAGAGACCGTGGACCAGCTGGTGTACTTGCAGTCTCTGGGATGCAGCGAAGCGCAGGGATACCATTTTTCCAGACCGCTTCCTCCATCGCAATTGTGAACAATCGTAATGATCCTCTGAACATTTGATCCATCCTGCAGAAAAGCCTAGAGTGAAGGCATGCAGAACCAGGACGATCTGGCGGTGCAGGTGGCCCGCCTGTACTACTACCAGAACCTCACCACTGAAAAAATTGCAGAAGAACTCGGACTGTCGAGGCCCAAAGTCAGCCGCCTTCTGACCCATGCCAAGAAAAACGGACTGGTGGAAATCCGCATCCACGACCCCCGCGAGCCCACCCGCACCCTGGAAGGCCTGCTGAGGGAACACTTTCAACTGGAGAGGGTGCACGTCATTCCCACACCCGAAAACGCCAACGAGGCAGAATGCATGCGCCGGGTTGCCATGTACGCAGCCAACCACATGGGCATGCTGATTCAGCCTGGAATGACCGTGGGGATTGCCTGGGGTACCACCCTCAATGCCGTATCACAGCACCTCATTCCCAAACCCATCCCCGGGGTCACACTGGTGCAACTGAATGGTTCTGGCACCCCCACCAACTTCATGAGTGATCACGCTCTGGGTCTGCTGCAACGCTTCGGAGACAACTATCAGGCCTCGGTGAATCCCTTCCCGATTCCAGCCTTTTTTGACTATTCAGAGACCAAACAGGCCCTGTGGCGTGAACGCAGCATCAGACGCGTTCTGGACCTGCAACAGCAGGCAGACCTGTTGCTGTACTCCATTGGCAGCGCAAAAGCCAGCGTGCTCAGTTACGTGTATGCTGCCAATTATCTGGACCCCCAGGATTTGAAGGACATGCAGCAGATGAACGTGGTCGGAGACATTGCCACGGTGTTCTTCCGGGAGGATGGCAGTTTCGATGGCATCCCCCTGAACGACCGGGCCAGTGGACCGGACCTCAGCCTCTTCAAAAACCGCAAAGGGGCCGTATGCATTGTTGCAGGAGAAAGCAAGGCCCTGGCCCTCTGGGGTGCACTCAGGGGACGTCTGATGAGTGAACTGATCGTGGATGACAAAACGGTCCGCAAAGTTCTGGGGTACGGAGGGGTGGTTTGATGGGGCTTTGCCCAGGGCAGAAAGCAAAAGGCTGAAGGCTTTTGAGGATGTAGCATAAGCCTTTCTGCTTTCACACCCCAACGGCAGGTCCTGGGTTCCACACCCCAGCCTGAGCTGTCCTTTTCGCATATTCCGAGAAATCCCGAGCAGGGCGACGGAGCACACGCTCCACTGTATCGGTGGTTGGCGTATTCCTGCCGTCCAGGACCTCAGTGAACAGTTCATGCATCAAAGCCACCATTTCTGGAGGCCAGCCCTGTTGTTGCAAGGCCCCCACGAAAACCTCGATGGGAATCGGGTGGTATTCAATTGGGCGGCCCGTGGCGAGGGCAATTTCCTGGGTGGCTTCTGCAAAAGTCAGGGCACGGGGGCCGGTCACTTCCAGCACCTCACCTGTGCAATGGTCCGAGAACAAGGCAGTGACGGCCACAGAGGCGATGTCTTCTGCGTCTATGAAGGGATCGGGAGCCGTGCCCTCGGGGAGCAGCACTTTTCCAGAGTGGATGCCGTCCAGCAGGAAGCTTTCGCTGAAGTTCTGCTGGAAGAAACTGGCCCGCACCACCGTCCAGCGGACACCAGAAGTTTGCAGGGCCTGTTCTGCTCTCAATGCCCCATCTTCTCCCCTGCCTGAGAGGAGCACCAGTCGGTCCACGCCATGCTTAAGGGCTTCTTCGGCAAAAGCTGCAATGGCCGGAGCGGCCTGGGGAATGCCGAGGTCCGGGGAATAGGTGAGGTAGGCCCTCTTGACCCCTTGCAGCACAGAGGACCAGTTTTCGGGCTTCTCCCAGTCGAAAGGGTGAGGACCAGAACGGGAGGTGCTGCGCACCTCATGACCGAGGGTTTGAAGTTGCTGCACCACCCGTCTGCCGGTTTTGCCGGTGCCACCAATGACCAGAATGGGCTGTCCAGATGGAACGTTCAGTTCATTTGACATGCAAACCTCCAAAACATGAGGAATACTCACGTTTGAAAAACATGATAAATCCTCATATTCTGGATGTCAATGGCAGACTCCGGAACCCCCCCCACCCCTGGCCCACAGGTTCGCCGCATCCCCACCCAGCGTCGCAGCATTGAACGGGTGGAACGCATCCTCAATGTTGCGAGGCAGTTGATCGCAGAGCAGGGCAGCCTCAACCTGCGCATGAGCGAGGTGGCTGAAAAAGCAGAAATCTCCATCGGGTCCCTGTACCAGTACTTTCCAGACCGGGGCTCCATCATTGGTGCGCTCGCAGAACACTACAATGCCGAAGGTCGCAAGTGCGTGGAACGCGAACTCTCCCAGGTTCACTCGATGGCAGACCTCAAAGCAGCGTTTGAGACCATCGTTGATGAGTACCACCAGATGTACCTTGATGAACCGGTCATGCGAGACCTCTGGGGAGCCACCCAGGTGGACCCCCAGTTGCAAGCCCTGGACGCTGCTGACATGCAGTCCCACACCGAAATGATGCAAAAAGTCCTGCTGCGCCTTTTTCCAGATCAGTCTGAAACTGAACTTCAGCGGGTGTCTCTGCTGACCATGCAACTGACCGCCACCGCAGTGAGGCTTACCCTGACGCTGGACGAGGAAGAAGGCAGGGCACTGCTCAGGACCTACAAGAAACTTGTGCTGGACAACCTGATGGCCGTGTGCACAGCCCCATGAGATAAACCCTACTGCTCGCCCGCATTGTTCAATGGTCAAAATGGCTGAACTGAGTG